>JAQVDB010000049.1 GCA_028698525.1 Clostridia bacterium | reverse complement strand
CAGGAAATACTTGTACACCTTGATAGCAATCACATAAGGAGGGCTTGAACTTTTCTTCCAGGAAGGTTCTCAATTCTTTCTTTGCACTATCATTGTCATAAGAATCGACTAATGAGTTAAGCTCGGCAATCATATTTTTTGTATTCTTAAAGAATATCCTACCGTCTCTATCGGTGTAAAGATACCAGGCTTGCATTACAAATTCATCCAATGCCTTTTTAACACGAGTAATATCCTTATTCGGTTCACACAGATAACCTATAGTTTCCTGCAAGGATAACCCAAGTAGCGCATTAGGTACATCAGCCAAAGAAGAAACAAGAATCAGTTTGCTCAACTCTTGCATTGTATTCTCATTCATCTCTCTATCTACAACTTCAGCTATTGCTTTTCCATGGGATGAAATATCATGGGCTATAGCATTAGCAAGGGACGGCTTAATCTGGGTAATAGTTGTCAGCATATCGGAATCATTAAGGTCAAAATCATATACATTTACAAGATATTTTTCCTCTGCCTTTGGATTATCCCCACTATATAGTTGTGATACAATACGCCTCATCAAACGTATTAATCCTCTGGTTTGCTGGAAGCCTTCATTTTCTTTAAATCTTGCATATAGGTTCCTTATAGAGGGATGAAATGGATATGAGTCCTTTATTCCAATAAAAATCTGGTCAGGAGATATATTGGTATACCCCATTTGCTTTGCTTCTAGTACAGCTTGCTTATAGCCATTAGCTATATTGATAATTTCATCTTCAGAGGGTAATTCTTTAAAAAGACGTTTTCGTAGGATGTGATAAACTTCATCTGACGCACTACCTACTGGCTCTATATTAAGAGCGGAACGATTTACTTCGTTTTCCAGCTCTTTAAAAGTAGACTGTAGTAGTTCACTTCCGCTTTCATATGTAGCTTTAAGATCGGATATTACTAGGCATACATTAGATAATTCTTCTTTGCCTAAAGCTGTAAATAGATTAGCCAATGCATTAGTAGTTACAACTGCCAAATTCGAATCACCGATAGAAACTGACCTTGCATTGTCCAAGTATGGTGGAAGCTCATCTAATAGTATTAAAAGGGGTTCACCTTTCAATAGATTAACCCAAGCAGTTTGCCCTGGTGCCCGAAGGGGAGTGTAATAATCTTTAAATACTTCTTTCTTTCCTAGCTGTTCTGCTATTGCCCCCCATATACCATATGGAGCATCGCTTTCTCTACCAGTAAAAGCTACAACTTTAACTTTTCTTACATAACTGTCCTTGAATTTATCTCCTAATACTTTTTCCCTATATTCAGGATGCTTGGCAAGCAATCCTAAAGCAATCATATTATGAGTTTTACCACCGCCCATAGCCTGGGTAAGCTTAACAACACCTGTTGCTCCCTGTCTATGAAAACGTTTAAATGCAGTATCAAATAAAACTTTCATTCCCTGGGTTAAAAAGTTTTCTTCAAAAAAATCTGCTGGATTGATGCGGTTTTCAATCAGATCGGTTAAGTCTAACACATCATCCCTTTTTGTTTCATCAAATACACTTTCCCTAGGCTTACACAAATTAGATAAAGCTTTCATCTATCTTTCCCCTTCCACAAAAACTAATATTTTGACTATTAATAACCGGACTGCCTTATTTTAGATACTATTTCAAGTCTCCTTTTCCCACATCTCTGCCTTAATATAGTAGTAAAGTCATCATTTTTATATATCAAAGAATCATTATTCTCCAGTATATCTCTCAACAACCGGATCATCTCTCGTTCTTCTATTTTATCTTCCCAATAACCATCAATTACTTGATTGATAGCCTCGGCCACTTCCCTTTGATTTTTATAAAAAGTCTTGATGATAACACCTTCCTTCTTTATTGGTACTAGTTTTGTACTTTTTTTATACTAATTTTAGTATATATCTTAATAAAACTATATACAATGGGTTATTAGCAATTTTTTCTTAATTGGAAAGAATAGGATTATATATATAAGTCCTCTTCCTTGATTTGATCCAACATCAGCTTTGTTAAATCTTCTAAAGCTTCATCCTTGGCATCATAATCTTTGATATTTCTGACCAACCTGCACCAACCTTCCCCTATTTTGTTTACACCATAGCTTTTCTTGCCCTTTTTAACTACTTTCAGCTTTGGTCTCCTATCATTTTTTTGCCTAAAAAATCTTATATTACAAAAATAAAGAAAAGAATAATATAATACAGAGGATAATCTTTTGTACTCGTCCTATCCTACCATCTTCGAGGCGGACTTTTATCCCTCTCGGATGAAAGGCTGAATTGGTCAATATATTTTTAACCCGTCCTCTGGTAAGACGACCCGTTCGCTGGTCTTTCTTTAATACAATGTCTACGAGGCAGCCTCGAGGCACATTCTTTCTATATCGTCCATCCATTTCATCACCTCTTTTGCATTAATCTATAGAAATCAGGAGCTTTTTTTATAAAATCCTGGATTAATTCAGGATCGAATTGTGAACCAGCATGTTTCAATAATTCTTTTACTGCTTCGGGTAAGCTTTTTGCCCTAGAATAACTCCGATAGCTGCACATAGCATCAAAAGCATCACTGATTGATATAACCTGTGTAGTTTTTAGTATTATATCATTATATAACATTTCTTCTGTTGTTAGATCATTCCCTTATCCCTATATTATGCATCAGAATATTACAAAACGTTAAAGAGGTAAAATCAAACTATGGGTAAGAAAACCAAATAAAAAAGATTTCCTTCGATTTATTATTATAGTCTCATCACACCATAAATAAAATAATCAAAATTGTATCGAGGCAATATAAATACAAGAGTTGCTCGAAGAAAAAGAGCTAGTTTTCCTCGATGATGAGTAGATGAGATAAGCGAAAAAGATAAATAGAGTAATAAAAGAAGATAGATTTATAATTTAAGATTGATGATTATCAAAATAAAAAGAACAGAAAAGAAAAATGTAAAACCCAAATTTAGATGAAAATGGAGAAAAAACGCAATATAATGATAAAGGAAGAGAATATACTAACAAAGCTTTGTATTTCCCTTCATAGCGACGTCTTCTATAAAAACATCTTTAAAATTATCTAAAGAGTAACCCATTTTAAAAAACGTAATGAGTTGTCAAAATACGTGCTTTAGATCATTTAAATTAACTCATATTGATTTATATTAATATTAAAATTTCATCGCTAGGTAGTACCCAAAAGATCTTCGCTTACCGTCCTCCAATTATTTCTTCACTATCTTCTAACCACTTGCATTTTCTTTTATTTCTAATCCTATGAATTCGTCAGGTATTACTTGTTTCACTTCTTCATCTAAAGTAGTGCCTATATTTTTTCACTTCTTACTCTACCTCCGGGATTGAAAACATTAATATAGAGTAATATTTGCTATTACATTTTTAGTGTAATAGCAAATATAATTATACCGAAGGTATAAATCAAGAGTGTTTCTTGGTCGGATGTAATGTTGAAAAGAAGTCTGCATAAGCATTTAAAATATCCTCCTTATCGCTTATAATATTCATATAAAGCGATAAGGAGAGTGGTAATAGTATGAAAGGAAGATAAACATAGGTGGAAGGAACTTTGTATAAACGTGGACGATGTTGGTACTTCATGGTTGATGTAGGTAGAAACGGGTTGGGCCATGCTGATATAACTACCACGATGAATCTATATACGCATGTAGACCTAAAAATGGAGAAAAAAACAGCTAGTAAAATCGATAGTTTATTTAAAGATTCTCTTAAAAAAATAGTTTAAAAAATAAAAGATGTTACCAAATGCAATTTTGGATAAAAAAAGGATTTCATCAAAATCGATGAAACCCTAGACACGATTGGTGCGAAAGGGGGGACTCGAACCCCCACAGGCGTAATGCCCACTAGAACCTGAATCTAGCGCGTCTGCCAATTCCGCCACTTTCGCATAAATTAAATTGGTGGAGGGAAGTGGATTCGAACCACCGTAGGCTACGCCGGCAGATTTACAGTCTGCTCCCTTTGGCCAACTCGGGCATCCCTCCAAATAATATGGTGCTTCGGGGCGGAATCGAACCACCGACACGAGGATTTTCAATCCACTGCTCTACCGACTGAGCTACCGAAGCTAATTAATGCGACATAAAATAATATACAATATATTAATAAATAAGTCAAGTAATTTTATTTTTGAGTTCTCTTTTACCAAGTGCACCTTGCTCTTGCACAAAGGATCTCATCAAAAATGGTAGGTTTATTCCCAACCATACTTTCCTTTCAGTTCTACAAAACTTACCATATCATTAGATTGAACATGTACCTTTCCATCCTGATCTTTTGTAATTAATTGCAACTCCTGGATATGTTTTGGTCCAACAGGAATAACCATTTTCCCTCCTGCTCCCAACTGATCGATCAATTCCACAGGCACCTTACTGGCAGCAGCCGTCACCATTATCCTATCGTAAGGAGCATTTTCTATCCAGCCTTCACTACCATCTCCAACTTTATAAAAAATATTAGAATAGCCTAATTGTTTGAGCCTTGCTTGAGCCTCTTCAGAAAGCTCCTTAACTCTTTCCACCGTAAAGACAGAGCCTGAAAACTCTGCCAAAAGTGCCGTTTGATAGCCAGATCCGGTCCCTATCTCAAGGACTTTACTGCTTTTGCCCTGAACTAAGTCCAGTAAAAAAGTCATTTTCAAAACTAAACTAGGTTGTGATATTGTTTGCCCATGTCCTATTGGCAAAGCCCTATCTAAGTCTGCATATTTTTTAAATTCATTATCGATAAAAAACGATCGTTTTAATTTGTTAGCGAAATCAACCAAATCTTTGTAAAGCATTTATACAAACCTCCATAAATAATCTAGCCAATATAAATCTAACTATATTATATCATTTGCTTAAAATATTGTTCTTATTGAACAAATTCTGCTAAAAATATCTTGTTATTATAAGGGGTACAATTGGAAAATCCCTTGCCATATTTTTTAATAAAACTCCATCTGTTTTCAATGCTGCTATAAATATGTAGTACATGTGATATAATGTAATATATGGTAGTTTATTAAAGCGATTAGCTTATGGGGGGTATGTAAAACAATGAATATTGCAATATTAGCGGATCAACCAAGGAAGATTTATTGGCAAGGTGAGGAGGGAGAGATGGGAGATTTACAAAATCAAAAAATTGTACGAGCTGTACAAAAGGTTCTGTCTAAAAGGTTCAGATGTATTGTAATGACAGCTGATAAAAATTTTGTGTCAAAATTACAAAGAGAACATATTGATATGGTATTCAACCTATGTGAAGGTGTTCGCGGAGAAACCAGAATAGCTCAAGTGCCTGCAATATTAGAATTTTTAAGTATGCCATATACAGGTTCTTCAATATTAGGTCATACTCTATCCATCAATAAAGCGGTTTCGTCAGAAATACTTGAGAGTAAAGGTGTGAAAACACCTGGTTTTGTGTCAATCTATAAAGAGCAGGATTTAGATCGGTTAAAAGAGGCAGATATTGAGTTTCCAGTAATCATAAAGCCTGCTGATGAAGGTTCTAGCAGGGGAATACATCAGGATAGTTTGGTATATGATATGGAATCTTTAAAGAAGAAAGTAATAGAAGAGTTAGCAATCTATAACCCACCTATTATGATAAATGAATATATAAGCGGCAGAGAATTCACAGTAGGTATTTTAGGCAATAGGGATGATATTGAGGTGCTACCTATACTGGAGATCAGTTATGACAATCTACCGGATCATATACCAAAATTCAGCAGCTTTGAACTCAAATGCCATTATGACGGATATAAATCAGAAGGTATATGTCCTGCTCCTTTGGATAATGAGCTTAAAGAGACTATAATCCGAACGGCAAGACAAGCTTATGCTGCTTTAAATTTAAGGGACTATGGCAGGGCAGATATAAGATTGAAGGGCGATGTGCCTTACGTCTTGGAGATGAATTCATCACCTGGTTTAGCTAGAGGTTATAGCGACATAGTTAAGATGGCAGAGGCCTCAGGTATGGGCTATGAAGGATTGGTATACTCAATAGTTGATAGCGCAATTGAACGTTATAATCTGTTTGAACAAGGGAATGATGTGATCTAAAAATTACTTATACTAAACCGTAGCTAAAAATATCTCTTTCTTGGCAATTTAATTTAAATATAAGCTAGGGAAGAGACATTTTTATGTGCATTTATACCAACCTAATGGCGACCACATACTACCCTACCAAGGACGCTCCTTCCCGAGCCAGCCTTGTTTCTGCCAATAATCTCTATCTTTCATATTCCAATTATTTGATTTTTGCATCATACGCATAATGCTAAACATTAGTTTTAATTTCATTCCAGGTTTTGCATGCCCAATTTTTTTCTTTATTTTTAACGCCAGAGGAGGAATTTCGTTGATAATACTCCTCTTGATTTTATCCGGTACTTCTTCCCAAGAAGAAGCATTTACATTATAGCTAAATTGATATACTACAGGGACACCAAGCCAAAACATTTGTTTTGCTAGGGATCTTGTAACACGTTTTGCACCTGAACCAGCTGCTGTGGATATCACAACAGCAACTTTATTAAACATTTGATCATTTGGTCTATGGGCAAGCCACATATAGCCCAAATGATCAAACAAGGTTTTTAGTTGACCTGTCATCTCAAGGCAGTAAGCAGGAGAATTAATCATAATAAGATCAGATTCTCTTATTGACTTAACAATAGTCTGTACCTGATCAGCATGTGGACAGCACTCTTCCCCTTTATTAAAACATCGATAACAACCTATGCAAAAATCTGGCGAATCCTTCGGCATAAAATATTCATCTACAATTGTATCATCGGTTAAAACATTGCTCCTCATCATATCTGTTATATGATAAGTACTACCTTTATGTCCCTGTCCATGAATAATTGTTATTTTCATCCCCTATCCCCCAAGCTAATATAAATTTATCTTGTTTTTTCCATTTTATTATATCAAACTATTATCGCAAAAACATTAATTATACCGTATTTCCATCAACAGACACCGAACTTTGGAAAATCTCAGCCAAGGTTGAATAGTATTAAAGTTATTTTGAAAAGTGATAAGGAACAGAATGGCTCAAGAAATAATCAATGAATTCAGTGAATCAGGGTTATCTGAATATCAAGATTATGAACGAGCATTACAAAAATTAAAGAATGCATTAGTTAGATAGATTTTATTTATAACTTTTTTTATAAAAAAAACTTCTAACAGGCATAAAATTGTAGTTTTGTGGCGTTATAATCTGTTCAGTACTTCCAACAAATAAAATACCATCATCATTTAATGCTTGATTAAATTTTTGGTAGATCATATTTTTTACATCCTCTGTAAAATATATTAAGACATTTCTACAAACAATCAAATCTATGTTTTGGGGATATCTGTCTCTCAGCAAATTCAACTGTTCGAATTTGATATTCCGCTTTAATTCATCTTTTACAACATATAAACCATCACTATCTTTAATGAAATATCTTTGCAAATACTTGTCGGGTACTTTTTCTATAGATTTTGGGGTATATCTGCCTTTTACGGCCTTGTTTAAAGCTTGTTCATCCAAATCAGTAGATATTATATTAGAATTATCATATATATTAAGTTCTTTTAAAATCAGCGCAATAGTGTAAACTTCTTCTCCCGTGGAGCAGGCCGCACTCCAGATTTTTAAGCCTTTCTTATAATCCTTTATGTTGGGTATTATATCCTTTTTTAATACATCCCATTGGGCTGCATTTCTAAAAAATTCAGAGACATTTATAGTTATATAATTCATAAATTCTTGATACTCTTTTTTATCATTTATAAGAAGATTATAATATTCTACATAATCCTTTTTGTCTTTTCTAGATATTAGAGAATCTATTCTTCTTTTCATCTGCTTTTGTTTATAGAGACTCAAATCTATTCCACTTATATAATATATGTTTTTTACAAAATTATTATATTCATTCTTCATGTCATCCACCACTTAACTGTTTTTGATTATTTTAACATATTCATGTATAAGTGTAAAATTTACAAAGCATGCTTTATTTGAAATTAACAAATTATTACAAGTAAAACAACATAAATCTAAAGATAAAAAAAAGTCGTGAATAAATCACGACTGATGTAAAGGGGGTCTCAATGTATTTTGTGAGGTCATTATTATTATTGACATTATATTTGTCAATTATACATCCAATTCTATTTTTTTTCTAAAACATATTGAATATCTTTTTTGATTTGAGTAGTCAATTCACTAGGAGAATGGTATTTCCTTTCATCCCTTATCTTTTGTTCAAAAATGATATCTATACATTTATCATATAAATCCGAATTATAACCTATAATATGAGTCTCCATCGATAATTTATTAGAATTAAAAGTTGGTTTAATACCTATATTAGTTAAAGATTTATATATTTTCCCGTCAATCATTGTCTGAGTAGCATACACACCATTCTGAGGTATAATTTGGTGTTTGTTATAATCCAAGTTTGCAGTTGGAATACCTATTCTTGAACCAACCTTCCGTCCGTGTATAACCTTGCCACTGATGGAAAACTTTCTGCCTAAACATTTATTTGCCATGTCAATTTTACCTGAATTTAAATAGTTTCTAATGGTGGTACTGCTCACTACCATTCCTTTCATTTTCACTTCATCGGTAACATTGACTTTAAAATTGTATTTTTCACCAAGCTTTTTTAAAGTTTGGATATTTCCTTTTGCATTATTGCCAAAAGTATAATTATAACCTACATAAACACACTTTACGTTAAATCTTTTCACCAATAAATTATTTATAAATTTATCAGGTGTCATTTTCATTGTTTTTTGGTCAAAAGTTTTTAAAATCAAATAATCCAATCCTAATTCGTTGAAAATATCTATCCTTTGATGATTAGTGGTTAATAATTTAAATTTCACAGTAGGTTTTATAATTTTTAAAGGATGATTATAAAATGTATAAACCATACTATCTAAATTATCATTTTTAGAATCTTCAATCAACTTACTTATCAACGCCTTATGCCCGATGTGAACACCATCAAAATTGCCCAATGCTATATTTATAGGTTTGTCCAAATATTTGAAACCATCGTAGTCCAATACAGTGATCATAGCTGTCCCCCTTGGTTAGACAAGTAACTTTTTTATACATACAAATTTTTTATCATTATATTCCTTTATATAGCCTATGCCCATGAATTTATCATCGATATATATTCTATAATAGGAGTAGTTATCAGAAGACTGTCCATTGTCAATCTCTAAAATGTTTCGATATTCAACTTTATTGCCGTTTATCACCTTATTTAAACATTCCTCATTTAGCTGGATTCTCCCAATATTATTTATCGCTTTATCAATAGGTACTATGATTTCATTCAATCTTTCCGATATGCTAGAGTCAACTACTTCTTCAAGAGTATAGGCATTTTCTAATTTAAAAAAACCTGTCTTGGTCCTTAATAAAAAACCCATAGCAGCTCCGCAGCCCAACTGTTCTCCTATGTCATCACATAATGTTCTCATATATGTACCTTTGGAACAAATCACATCAAATAGATACGTTGTATCACCGATTGCTTTAAATATCTTTATACTATCTATCTTTACTTTTCGCGGTAGCCTTTTCACCTCAATACCATCCCTAGCAAGCTGATAAAGCCTTTTACCCTTGTGGCGGATGGCAGAATACATGGGAGGAACTTGTTCAATTTCCCCTATGAATTTTTCTAAAACTTTTTCTACTTGGATTTTACATATATTTACGTCTTTTTTTTGAATGATATCTCCATATACATCTTGTGTGCTCGTTTTTATCCCAAAATGTATTTCCACTCTATATTCTTTTTTCTCACTCATTATATAATCTACTATTTTGGTGGCTTTACCAATGCATACAGGTAATACCCCTGCTGCTTCAGGGTCTAATGTGCCTGTATGCCCTATCTTTTTTACTTTAAGTTTTCTTTTTAAATATGCAACTGTCTGAGCAGATGTAATACCCGGTGGTTTTAATATATTTATAACTCCATCCATATTAATCCTCATTTATAGTTTCTATCAATTTTTTTATTACCATACGTTTGCAAGTATATAAATCGGTATCTAAAGTAAAACCCGCCGCCTTATCATGGCCTCCGCCATTAAATTGGACAGCAATATCTTTTACATTGTATTTATTTTTGGATCTTAATCCAACCTTTATTTCGTTTTCATTTACCTGCTTAAAAAATACAGCTATTTCTACTCCTTCAATATCACGAACCATACCGATAATACCCTGTGTCTCACATGAATCGTAATCCTGTCCTGTTATCATATCTTTTTTTAATTCTATACTGGCAATCTTATCATCACTATAGTATTCAAGGGTATCCAGTACTTTTTTCAATAAGACTATATCTTTTTTATTTTTTTTCCTGAACAGCTGCAAAGTTATATAATCTACATCAATGTCATACTCAAGAAGCTTTCCAGCTATAATATGAGTATCAGAGGTAGTATTAGAGTAAGAAAAATTGCCGGTATCAGTAGCAATAGCGGTATATAGGCATTCTGCTATATTGGTATCTATATCAATATCTAAATGAGTTAAAATATTGAAAATTATCTCCCCAGTAGCAGCAGCATGTTTATCTACATAGTTATAGTCACCAAACATAGTATTCGATGCATGGTGGTCAATATTTATTGTACAATCGCTTGACTCAATCAGAGATTGGCATCTGCCCAATCTCTCCTTATCACCACAATCCAAAGCGATAAATATGTCGTAATCAGATTTGTTGTTTGCACTATATGGCTTTATTTCATTTATTCCATACAAAAACCCGAATTTATCCGGAATATTATAATCAATATACATAGTATTTTTTATATTTAACAAGCATAAAGCTCTAGATAGAGCAAGTAAAGAGCCCAGGCTATCCCCGTCAGGCATTATATGACATGCCATAGCAATATTGTTTGCGTTTTTTATTTCCCCCACAATTCTTTGGATATCGTCCATAAGTCAGTTATTCCTCCTGATCTTTGTTAACCTTTTTGATAAGGTTTTCGATGTAGATGCTATACTCAACAGATCTATCATGGATAAATTCCAATTCAGGTATATGTCGTATTTTCATCCTTTTCCCTAGCTCTTTCCTTATATAGCCCCTTGCGTTTTTTAACACTTGTAAACTATTTTCTGTTTCTTCTTCACTACCCATTATACTTAAATATACTTTTGCATATTTGAAATCTTTTGTCAGGTCCACCCTAGTTATACTTACCATACTCGTCAGTCTGGGATCTTTCATATTATTCATAATTATATCGCTTATCTCTTTTTTTATTTCTTGCGCAACTCTCTTAACTCTAGGATAACTCATAGCTATCACTTACCTTTCGTTACCTTAAAAATCATTCTTTTATTTTTTCAATTATATAGGATTCTATCACATCATTTTCCTTTATATCATTGAAGTTCTCAAGTCCGATGCCACATTCATACCCTGATACAACCTCCCGTGCATCATCCTTAAATCTCTTTAATGAGCTGATATTTCCTTCAAATACTACTACTCCATCCCTTATCAGTCTAGCCGTCGAATGTCTAGATACCTTTCCGTCAGTTACATATGATCCTGCAATAGTCCCTGCACCAGGCACTTTGAATGTAGCCCTTACCTGTGCGTGTCCTAATATCTTTTCCTGGAGCTTAGGTTCCAACATTCCTTTCATAGCTGCCTGCACATCTTCTATCGCATCATAAATTACTCTGTATAATCTTATGTCTATACTTTCTTTTTCAGCCAACTCTCTTGCCTTAATATCCGGTCTAACATTGAAACCGATAACAATCGCATTTGAAGCTGTTGCAAGCATAATATCTGTTTCAGTAATAGCCCCTACACCTTGATGTATGGTCTTAATCTTAACTTTGTCATCGCTCAAGCGCTCAAGCGCCTGTTTTACAGCCTCTACTGACCCTTGAACGTCTGCTTTTATAATAAGATTTAATTCTTTTATTTCTCCTTCTTTTATCTGGCTAAATAGTTCATCTAATGAAAGATTTTGTCCAGCTTGTAGCTGTTTTTCTTTAATTTTTCCTTTTCTTTCATCAGCTATTTGCCTTGTAAGCTTATCATCTTCTAATGAATATAACATATCTCCGGCTTCCGGAACCTCTGAAAGACCTAGTACTTCTACAGGTGTAGAAGGGCCAGCCTTTTGTGTTCTTTTTCCTTTATCATCAATTAATGCACGTACCTTCCCATGTGCAGTGCCTGCAACTATGGAATCCCCTATCTTTAATGTTCCGTTTTGGATAATAACTGTGGCAACAGGTCCTCTGCCTTTATCGATTTCCGCTTCCACAATTATACCTTTTGCGAACCTATCAGGGTTTGCCTTTAATTCCTGCATCTCGGCCACTAAAATAACCATTTCCAATAAATTATCAATACCTTTTTTGGTTAATGCCGAAACAGGAACACATATAGTATCTCCTCCCCATTCCTCCGGAACCAAACCATATTCGGTCAATTGTTGCTTTATTCTGTCAGGATTAACGTTAGGTTTATCCATTTTATTTATTGCTATTATTATAGGTACATCGGCAGCTTTTGCATGGTTTATAGCTTCCACGGTCTGAGGCATAACACCATCATCTGCTGCAACTACCAAAATTGCAATATCAGTCACACTTGCCCCTCTTGCACGCATTGAAGTAAAAGCTTCATGACCCGGTGTATCAAGAAAAGTTATTTTCTTGCTATTTATTTCTACTTGATAAGCCCCTATGTGCTGAGTTATTCCTCCGGCTTCTCCCTGTGTTACTGAAGTCTTTCTTATAGAATCAAGAAGAGAAGTCTTTCCATGGTCAACATGCCCCATTACAGTGACAATCGGAGGTCTAGGCTGCATTTTCTTTGGATCGTCCTCTGCATCTATCTCCTCCAGCTTATCTTCGTATGTTTCTTCTTTTTTTAGTTCAAGTTTTATTCCAAAATCATCTGCTATAATCGCAGCAGTATCGTAATCTATGTCCTGATTAATAGTAGCCATAACACCGAGCGCCATCAGTTTTTTGATGATCTCAGATACACTGATGCCAACCTTTTCCGAGAAATTCTTAATTGATATGTTTTCACCTATTACTATAGGTTTTTTGGTTTTTTTTGCAGTGCTTGCTGATGCCTCTTTTTTATCCGGTTTTTTGTTTTTATTATCTTTTTTACCCGACATGTGTTTTTTTGAATGAGCATCATCCTTTTTCTTTGAGTTTTTAGTTCCATCTTTTTTGATGCCAGCTTTAGTTTTATTGTTTTGATTCTCAATTGAGTTTTTTACCATTTTGACTTCCATTTCTTCCAAAGTACTCATATGATTTTTTACGTCTATATGAAGTTCTTTAATTTTTTTTAACAGATCTTTACTGTTAGTTCCTAAATCTTTAGCTAATTGATAAACTCTTATTTTTGACATCCTATGTCCACCCCCATTGTATTTTTGCGCCGGGATTGAAGTATTATTCCTAAAATTTTATCAGCCGCCTTTTTATCTTTAATACCGACAACAGCTCTCATATCTTTACCAATACTTTTTCCCAGATCGTACCTGGTCCCTAACTGGACAAGAGGAATATTCCTGTAACTACACATATCTTTAAATAATTTCAAAGATGTAGCAGCTATATCTGTGCTCAAAATAATGAGAAAGACATGATCTTTTTTAATCTGGCTTTTGCATGCATTTATACCTGATACGATGATGCCAGCTTTTCTGTATATGCCTAACAAAGATAATATTCTATCATACATTTCCATTTATCACTTTTTCTAACTCTTGATATGCATCTGGGTTTAATTCAACACCAAGATGCTTTTTAATTAAATTTTTTTTCTTAAGCATATCTAAACAACTTTTGTTTTTACAGATATAAGCTCCTCTGCCCGGTTTTTTCCCTGTAGTATCAATCATAAACTCATTGTCAGGAGTCTTTACCATTCTTATAAGCTCTTTTTTGTCTTTTTGCTCCCTACAGGATATACACATCCTCTGAGGTACCTTTCTTTTTTTCATATCAATCCTCCTCTAACTCCGGTTTGCTTTTTATATCAATTTTCCACCCGGTTAATTTTGCTGCTAATCTAGCATTTTGTCCTTCCTTACCAATAGCTAAAGACAATTGATAATCATCTACTACAACCTGCGCAAACTTTTCTCCTTCATCAAAACTAACTTCTAGAACTTTAGCAGGGCTTAACGCGTTTGAAATATATTCGCTGGGATCTTCACTCCATTTTATAATATCTATTTTTTCACCGTTTAGTTCTTCCACTATCGCCTGAACCCTCATTCCTCTCTGCCCTACACAAGCGCCAACTGAGTCGACATTTTCATCCACAGAATGGACAGCTATTTTTGTTCTTGAACCAGCTTCTCTCGATATACCTCGTATCTCAACTATTCCATCATGTATTTCGGGAACCTCTAACTCAAATAACCTTTTAACTAAACCTGAATGAGTTCGGGAAACCAAAACTTGAGGACCTTTAGTAGTTTTCTTAACTTCTGTTATATATACTTTTATCCTATCATTTACATTATATATTTCTCCTGGAATCTGCTCTGAAGGAGGTAGTATGGCCTCCACTTTTCCCAAGTCTATAAGAACATTGTTTCTTTCATTTCTTTGAACAATGCCAGTAATTATATCATCTTCTTTTTCTAAAAACTGCTCATATACAATATTTCTCTCTGCCTCTCGTATCCTTTGTACTACAACTTGTTTAGCGGTCTGTGCTGCAATGCGTCCAAATTTTTTTGGGGTTACCTCTGTTTCAATTGTATCCCCTATTTCATATTGTTTGTTGATTTCTTTTGCATTTTCAATACTTATTTCAAGAAATTCATCATTTTCCTGTTCTACAACCTTTTTCAGATTATAAACTTTTACTTCCCCTGTTATTCTATCTATAACAACCTTTACATTTTGGGATGTACCAAAATTCTTTTTATAAGCAGAAACCAAAGCAGCTTCTATCGCTTCTAACAGTATTTCCGTACTCAATCCTTTTTCTTTAGTAATTTCATCCAAAGCCTGCAGAAACTCAACATTCATCACTAAATCTCCCCTAACAATCAATTTTCAGAATTCTACAGACAGTTTTACAGATGCAACTTCCTGTCTAGAGAATTCTAATATATTACCATCTTCATCTTTTATTTTTATGATACCTTCAAAAAGCCCCTCTAACTGACCCTTAAATAATTTCTTGCCATTTTTGCTCTCATAAAGTTTTATATCAACTGTTTCTCCCTTAAATCTTTCAAAATCCTGATCCTTTTTTAAAGGCCTATCAATGCCGGGTGAGGATACTTCTAAAACATAACTTTGTTTTATCAGATCGACTTGGTCTAAACTTTCACTCAAAAATTCACTCACCTTTTGACAATCATCGATAGAGATGCCTTTCAGACTATCTATGTACACCCTTAACACCCAGCTCCCAGCTTCTTTTTTAAATTCTATATCAAATAACTCATAATCATTCTCATCCAAAAAAGATTGCAACATCTCTTTTACCGATTGTTTTATTCCTTTTTTGCTCAATGCATTCCCTCCCATTTAAAAACCTGTGGTTTTTATTATAACCCCTTTAAAGAATTTAATAATATTAAAGAGTGGGACTTCCCCACTCTTTTGCGCTCCTCATACATATGCAATTCCACTGCATCATTATATCATCTTTGACAGGTTATTTCAAGGTCCAAATAG
>JAQVDB010000048.1:1915-15842 GCA_028698525.1 Clostridia bacterium | reverse complement strand
TTACCCATTCTCCATCATGGACTGCATGGCTGTGCAATTTAACATGATGGCATAATTCCAATATAAAAGCAAATACAAGCTGTGCTACAGAATTAGTGCTATATGCAGGCACATTTGTAACAATAATCTTCTTTTTTTTAGCATACTCCACATCTACAACATTATAGCCAGTTGCCAGCACACCTATATATTTCAGTTCAGGCAGTTTATCCATAATATCAGCATTAATCGGAGTTTTGTTGGTCAGTAAAGCTTGTACACCCTTTGAACGTTCTATTATTTTGTCTTCCGATGTCCTGTCATAGATGACTACATCGCCAAGCCTCTATAACCCTTTCCAACTTAAGTCTCCAGGATTTAAAGCATACCCATCCAAAACAACTATTTTCATATAAAAAGTCACCCCTTTAAATAAATTTCTAGAAATTCAACAAAAAAATCGCCAGTAAACCTATGACTATACTTATCGCTCCTTGCTTATTCAATCCTTCCTTAAATACAAACAGGGATACTATAGTTGAAAATATAAGCCCCAATATTTGATTCAGAGGAAAAAATATTATACTATCCAACAGCACCACTCCTCTTAGAAAAAAGATCTGGGCCGTAATATTGCTGACTGCTGATAAAACTATCAAAAATAAGCTTTTATCCTTAATAGAATCATTTATAAATCCAAGTGTAGTTTTGAAACCTTCTTAAAAAATAAAAATTGCAACATTGTAAGCAGTGAAATTATTAAAACAAATATATATCCCATTGTTATAGCTTCTCCTAAATCTTTTGTAAATTTATATTGTTTAATTTTTTCATGTTTCTTTATATTCCATAAATGTTTTTAATTGTCCTTTATGAAAATATATTATTTTTAAAATAGTTATTTTTAAAAAACTTAACTGATATATAGATTATACTGCTTATTATGTTTATAATGTATTATAAGTTTTGTATAATAGCATAGGGGTGAGTTATAAAATGAGAAAAATATTGATAATACTTATTTGTACAATACTGTTTTTGGTAGGATGTCAAAAAACCGATCCTATCGAGACAGTAGAAAATTATTTGACTCTATGGAAAAATCAAAAATATCAAGAAATGTATCAAATGTTGCCTTCAGAAGTTTCCTCCCATATAAGCGAACAAGAATTTGTTTCAACATATCAAGAGGCGCTATCTGATATAAAACTTATAGATTTTGAAATAACAGACGATGAACCTATAAAAGAAGACGGAAATACATACCTTCATGTTACTGCAAAATTCGATGCCCAAGATATACTCCAATTCCAACAAGAGTATGCTTTTCCTATTGTGCTGGAGGATAGGGAATGGAAGATAGACTGGGACTATAATTTGATATTTCCCGATCTACAACAGGGTGACAAAGTAGAGACCGTTATTGGAAAAGCACCTGAACGGGGCACAATATATGACAGCTTTGATAACATTTTGGCTGTGGATGGTGAAGCATATACCGTAGGGGCTGTTCCCGAGGCAATCCCCGATGAAAATCAATTTGCTGAGGAATTATCTTCAATACTAGAATTAAACAAGGATTATATATTAGAACAGCTGCATCAAAAATGGGTAAAGCCGGATTCTTTTGTTCCTTTGAGGCATCTCCCATTAAGCATATCAGATGAATACAAGCAAGATATACTATCGGTAGAAGGTGTTATGTTGTCTCAAAAGCAAAAAACTGCACGTAATTACCCTGCTGAAGACCTGTTTTCTCACGCAGTGGGGTATGTGCAAACCTTGACTAAAGAAGAACTGGAAAAAAGGCCCCAAGATGACTATATATCCGGTGACATTGCAGGAAAACAAGGAATTGAATCAGCTATGGAAGAAACCCTATCAGGACAAAGAGGTTACAGTGTTGTAATAAAGGATAAGGATGGCTCCCAAAAGCAAGTGATCACGGAAAAACCCGAAAGCCCAGGAGCTGACATAGTGCTTACTCTGGATTCCAAGCTTCAATCAGCTGTATATCAAGCATTAGCAAATTCCAAGGGGAGCATAGTTGCTTTACATCCTAATACAGGTGAGGTATTGGCCATGGTCAGCAACCCACCCTATGATCCTAATATGTTTTCTGTGGGAATGCTTCCATCTATTTGGAAGGAACTGTCTGAAAATCCTGACAACCCATTGATAAACAGAACTATAAAAGCCCTTTATCCTCCAGGTTCTACTTTCAAGCCCTTTACTGCTGCCGCTGCATTGGAAGAAGGAATAATATCTCCTGATACAATAGTGAAGGAAGCACAAAATGAAGAATGGAAGCCTTCCGACGCATGGGGAAATCATTCGGTCAAAAGGATACCCCACCCTAAAGGAGATGTAAACCTGAGAAATGCCTTGGTATGGTCTGACAACATCTATTTTGCCTGGACTGCATTGCAGCTTAAAGAAGATAAGTTTGAAAAACATTTGAATGACTACGGTATGGAAGATGCACTGCCGTTTACGCTTTCTGTTTCAAAGTCTCAAATTAAAAAAGATGATACTAAGTGGAGTGAACCATTATTAGCTGATAGCGGCTATGGACAGGGAGAGGTTCTAACCACTCCTCTTCAACTGGCTGCTATGTACACCGCCTTTTGTAATGATGGGGATATGCTCCTACCTCAAATAGTTAAAGAAATAAGAGATCCTTCAGGTCAAGAACAAAAAACATTTAAAACCGAAACTTGGAAACAAAATGCTATGTCTTCCGATACCGCTGATATCATTTTAGATTATCTTATAGACGTTGTAGAAGATCCTACAGGTACCGGCAATAAAATCAAAACTCCCGGGTTGAAGATCGCCGCTAAAACAGGAACATCACAAGTAGGCACCGATAACAAAAACCAGATTGCATGGCTGGTAGCGTTTACTATGGACAATGAAAACCCTCTTCTACTATCTATTGCTCTGGAAGTGCCTTCTGGGCAAGGTGGATCAAAATTTGATATAGCAAAACAAATATTCCAAAGTTATTATCAGATACAATAATCTATAGCCCAATATTTATACAATTATTGTATAAATATTGGGCTATTTGTTTACCTCAGGCCATACTCAAAGGTAGCCGCCTCATGAAATGTTATTCCGTCTATAAGATGGCTATGCTGACTGGCTAATAATTCACTGCTAATCTTTTTAATGTTTTCCCACTCTTTATACCTAATATTCACATGATGCCATATATAAATTTTTGCTTTATCTTGAATCGCATTTCTAAAATACTTTACGTACTCTAGTTCCTGATCATAATCATATATTTCGTGACCCCATCCTGATGTACCCATCTGTTTTATATCCTGCTGATAGCTTGTTACAGGAGGTATCAACATCAAGCCATCCACCACTCCATCTCTGACCCAATTTTTATAATAGCAGTTTGCTTGCATTCTGTAATAAATTTCTGTTTAAAGATTTCAAAGTATACATAAAATTATATATTACACAACAATGCCGTTCAACTATTAAAAGCATGAGAAATTTAATCTTCTCTGCTTTTAATAGTTAATTTGTATATTATGGATTGGGGTAATCTACCACCTTACCCTCCCAGGTCCGTATCTTCAAATAATCCTTGCCCCAAGATACGATGTATTCAGGCAAAATGGGAGTTTTCCCAAGGCCACCAGGTGCATTTATTATATAAGTAGGTATGGCTAATCCTGAAGTATATCCTCTTAAATGCTCCATTATCTCTATCCCTTCCTGCACCTTCACCTTAAAGTGCATCGTGCCTTTAACGCTCTTGGGATGAAATATATAGTAAGGTCTTACTCTTATCTTTAAAAGCTCCTGATTCAGCTTTCTCATTACAAATTTATCATTATTAACCCCATTCAACAGGACAGCTTGGTTGCCCAGGGGTATCCCTGCCTTAGAAAGCCTGTTTGCTGCCGATGCAGCTTCTTGAGTAATCTCTTTGGGATGATTGAAATGTGTGTTCAAATATAAAGGGTGATATTTTTCCAGCAACTTGCAGAGCTTATCCGTTATCCTTTGAGGCATTGTAACAGGTGTTCTACTTCCGATCCTTATTATCTCTACATGTGGAATGCTTCTCAGCTCTGTCAATAACCAATCAAGCAACTTATTGCTGACAAGGAGTGCATCTCCTCCTGTTAGAAGTACATCACGAATTTCTTTGTTATCTTTAACATATTTTATTGCCCTTTCCAGTTGTCTTACAGAAGTCTGTTTGTCCACCTCTCCTATGTTTCTTCTCCTTTGGCAATGTCTACAATACATCGCGCATTGATTAGTGACGTAAATAATCAGTCTATCTGGATATCTGCGGGTTACACTTGTCTCCGGTGATGTATGCTCTTCATCCATTGGATCTAATTTACCGTTTTCGTCCAATTCGTATTTCGATGGGATAGCTTGCATCCTAATAGGGCAATCATGCTTATGTCTATCCATGAGGCTTATATAGTATGGAGATATCGCCCATCTATATCTGCTTTCCACCGCCTTTATCGAATCAAATTCTTCTTTTGATAGGTATATCAACTGTTTTAAAGTCTCTGCATCTGTTATCCTGTTAGAAACCTGCCATTTCCAACTATTCCAATCTTCATCGGAAGCATTAAAAAATTTCTTGATATATTCTTTGTTTTCCCTCTGAATATCAGCAAGCTTGAAACCTGTCTCAATATTTTGGCTAGCTTCTAAATAATCAGATATACTTTCTCTTAGCTCTCCAGCTCTTTTAATCGAAGCCTGATGTCGGTTATCCATCTGATCCGCCCCTTTCAAAACTTCATTCATTTTTTGAATATTGAAAAAACCAAAAGGTTTTTATTCGTATTTTCAAACACTGAAATTTTGAACTTTTAGCCATATGGAAAGAATCGTTGATACTATTTTGGGTAAGTAAAATCCACAAAGTCCTAGTACATACATTATATCAAAAAATTATACAGATTAAAAATATCTCCACATTATAAGCGCATCTTCATTTGTATCTAAATAATATGATCTCCTTATCCCCTTTTCTTCAAATCCATACTTTTTATACAAGTTTTTTGCAATCACATTACTTTTTCTAACTTCTAAAGTGATTCCGACAAGGTCTTTCTCAACGCATATATCTATCAAATGTTCCATTATCTTATTGCCCACCCCCATACCTCTATATTCTGGATGGACTGCTATGTTTGTCACATGGGCTTCATCTATTATTATCCACATCCCTCCATAACCCACGACTTTATTGGAATATCTAGCTACTACATAGTATGCACATCTGTTTTGTGTAATCTCCATCTCAAATGATTCCCGGGTCCAAGTGTTATTGAAGCATAATCTTTCTATATCCAACACTCTATCGATATGTTCCAATCTCATTTTTTCAATCAATATGCTATTATTAAATTCCATTTTCCTTCTCCTGATGGCTTTGGTATGCTCGTTCAGCCTGAGATTTCCTAAGGTAAAAGGGTACCAAATCCCGATAACTACCTAAATCTCCCTGTTTAGCTTTATGTAATGCTATATAAGCTATGGAAGAAGCCCTTTGAAGGTTGTGTGTACATGGAGCAAAGTATGCTTTTTCATTCAGGGCATTCTCTAAAATAGGTCTATACAATTCTATACCTTCACCTAAAAACAAAATATCTTGATTATAGTTTTTAAGCATCACAATAAATTCTTCGATTGCTATTGCCAAATACTTAGATTTTCTTTGAACCATATTGTGTTCCCAAGTATATATAGCAGTATATATATTGTTTCGTTTAGCATCGATTATAGGACATATAATCCCGTCAAAAAAGGGCACATTCATGGCAAGGCCATCCAGGCTAGACACGCCTATAGTTGGCTTATTCAAAGCATGTGCTATTCCTTTGATTGTAGCCACCCCTATCCTTAAACCGGTAAAAGAACCTGGTCCGTTAGCTGCTGCAAAAACATCAATATCATCTGGCTTTAAATTGACACTTTCTAATAGGTTTTTTACAGTAGGCATCAATTTTTCAGAATGAGTTTTCTTATGATTTATAATATTTTCCGCCAGCAATTTAGAATCGTCAATAACTGCTGCAGTGGCAACTATACCTGAACTATCCAATGCTAATATTCTCATCTCGCTTCAGCTCCCTTTCTAAATTCTCAATTGCGCTACTATTTCCTGTTATAAGTATTTCTCTAGAGTTTTCTTTATGAATTTTATTTATATTTATCTCCAATCTGTCAGAAGGAAGTAATTCAGCAATCCTATCAGCCCATTCGATGACAGTAACACCATCCCCGAATATATATTCATCCAGACCTATATCATAAGCATCCTCCGGCCTATCCAATCTATATACGTCAAAATGATATAGCGGAATACGACCATAATATTCGTTTATTAAAGTATAAGAAGGACTGTTGACGTTGTCATCAATATCCATACCTTTGGCTATCCCTTTTGCCAAAACAGTCTTGCCTGTACCTAGATCCCCTATTAAACATATTAAATCGCCTGGCTTTACATTACATCCAATAGCTGTGCCTACCTTAAAGGTATTCTTTTGGGAATCAGAAATAATTCTAATCGTTGTCCGCACCTTTAAAAACCACCTTTGTATTTATTATAAGATAATCCATATCAAACTATTAAAATTAACCATTTCTTTGTCAGATTGATCAAGCTATGAAAATCTAAATTTTAACTTAATCAATTATAACATAATGTAATTTTACACTAAAAAAACGGGTATTATAACCCGTTTTCATCAAAAGTATCAATCTTTATTGAACAATCTTTTGCCAATGCCAGTCCTGAGGATACTTCTATCGCTTTAAATATTCCCGAATAAACAGGACAGCTAACATGAGGTAAATATTCCGATAATATTTTATAAATAGTTGTTTCAGCAGGCTTAGAAAATATCTCTTTTAAAGCATCTACCCTTTTTATTTTTTCACTAGCTTTTTTTATATTAGGGCATTGGGTTTTTATCCTAATTTCTGTATTTTGTCCATCATCGCAACTTGCAAAAACCGTTGTTTCAAACCCGCATATACCTGCTTCTATATTCACCTTTGTTTTCATGCTATCCCCCTAGTTATTTGACTCATCCAGTTTAAATTTTTTGTGTATTGATTTAACAGCCTTCTCTACATCCTTTTCATCTATCAAACAAGTTATTTTTATTTCAGATGTGCTTATCATATTTATGTTTATACCCTCTTCAGCTAAAGCCTCAAACATCAATGTAGCAATACCCGGGTTGTTGGCCATACCGGCACCAATTATAGAAATTTTAGCTACATCATCCCTATATTTGACATCTCTTGCGCCTAAAAGGTTCAGATTTTCTTTGATCAGCTCTAGGGCCCTATCAAGATTATCCTCTGAAACTGTAAAAGATATATCTTTATCTTCTTCTCTACCTATACTCTGTATAATTACGTCTACATCTATATTTGCATCAGAAAGAATTTTAAAAAGCTTATATGCCATACCAGGTTTATCTTTTATCCCTATAACTGCTATCCTGGCAGCATTTGTATCGTGGGCAACCCCTAATACCACCATCTTCTCCATACCTTCAAGTTCTCTCACTAAAGTTCCCTCCTCATAGTTAAAGCTTGATCGCACCACCAGCGGCACGCTATATTTCTTGGCCAATTCAACTGCCCTGTTATGTAGCACTCGTGCGCCTAGACTGGCCATTTCCAACATTTCGTCATATGAAATTTCATTTAATTTTATTGCATCAGGTATTAACCTAGGATCAGCAGTATACACTCCTTCTACATCTGTATAAATCTCACATACATCTGCTTTTAATGCAGCAGCTAATGCAACCGCAGTGGTATCTGAACCGCCTCTTCCAAGGGTAGTGATGTCATTATTGTGATCAATCCCTTGAAAACCTGCAACTATAACGATATTACCCTTATCAAGTTCTTCTCTTATTCTACCACCATCTATGTGTTCAATCTTTGCTTTGCTATGAATATTATCAGTCTTTATCCCTATCTGTGAAGCATTTAAAGATATAACGGGATGTCTTAATTTATCAATAGCCATAGCTAAAATTGCAATAGACATCTGTTCCCCTGTGGAAATAAGCATATCCATCTCTCTATCAGACGGATTAGGATTTATCTCTTTTGCCATCTTTATAAGATTATCCGTTGTGTCACCCTGTGCAGACAATACAACAATCACAGAATTACCTTTCTCCTTGGTATTGATTATTCGCTGGGCTACCTTCATAACCTTTTTAGGATCTGCAACAGAACTTCCTCCATATTTTTGAACGACTAATGCCAAAATATATCTCCTCCCTGTAAAAATAAGAAAACATTATCAATGTATAAGCTCAACCTTAGCCCCTTGAGAACAAGGATCAACTATATTTACCGTCCAATCTTCCCTTAGAGATGAAACAACACTCTCCATTTGTTCTTTAAAGCTCTCATCATCACCAGATATTATAGCTATTAAAGTAGGACCGGCTCCGCTGATAAACATGCCGTGTGCGCCAGCTCTCTTGGCGGCATCAAATATTTCATCCATGCCAGGTATTAATTTTTTTCTGTACGGTTGATGTACTCTGTCCTGCATAGAGTTCCACATAAGATCAAACTTCCCTGCAGCCATACAAGCTACTAACATGGATGCCCTTCCAATATTGAACACCGCATCCTCCCTTGAAAGCTTTTGAGGTAAAACCTCTCTCGCTTGTTTAGTTGAAAGTTTAAAATCAGGTACCATAACACACAGCTTTAATTCTTGAGGTAAATTGATTTTTACATACTCAATTATTTTATCATTTAACGAGCAGACTGTCATCCCCCCGATTATAGCAGGAACTACATTGTCTGGATGTCCTTCCAGTTCAGTGGCCATTTCAATAACTTGTTTTATTGATAGGCTATTGTCAGCAAGATAATTAGCTGCAAGCATCCCTCCCACAATACAGGCAGCACTGCTACCCAACCCCCTTGCCAAGGGAATATTATTTGTCAAATTTATTCTCAACCCTTCAGGATGATAATTCAATCTATCAAACACTTTCTTCATAGAAATAAATACAAGATTATTCTCATCCTTTGGTATCGTTTCATCTGTTATCCCTTTTATATTTATCTCCAAACCCTTATCAACCGGCTCCAGTTCAATATAATTATATATTTTTAAGGCCATCCCCATACAGTCAAACCCTGGACCTAGATTTGCTGTTGTCGCAGGAACTTTTACCCTTATCATAGCTTTTTCCTCCGTTCTTTGATAACCCTACCCTATAAATCAAATATCTTTTTTATAAGAAGGATTTTACCATTTATAATGCAATATCACAATAGAGAATTGCAAAAATTAAAGGAAGAAATCCTTTTCAGGACTTCTTCCTTTAGTCTCTAACCATTCAATCCAATCTCTTTAAAAACTCGGGTTCTTTCATCGAGATCGGGATAGCGAGTCATACTGCTGTCAGAAAACATGCCTTGACCTTTATTTTTGGTAGCAGCCTTCTCATGTCCTATAAGTGCCCAAGTTGAATCTATCAGATTTTTAAACTCTTTATCATTTAAGGCAGGACAAATAAACGACTGTCTTGGAGAGTTTATATCCTCACCGCTTATCTGAAAAAAATCGTATTTATTGCATAAATGCTTGATTCGCTTAAGCTGCTCTAAAGTATTCCTAGATGGCATATATGTTACAGCATCAAACTGTAACTCTTTCAGCACATCAAATAACAATTCTATATAATCGTCCTCAAATTTTTGTGCTTTTTTATCTCCAGTAACTGAATCGGTCACATCGCCTAGATAAGCATAAGCAGAAATTGCTCCTATGTCCTTTGTAAGATTTATTACCTCTTTTATATCGGGGCACTCTTTTGTTGCATCGATATAAAATAATCTTACCAGATCTCCTTTTAATACTCCTAACAGATCATATTGGTAAAATTTATTATCTTTATCCATTAAATATTTGTAATTCTTTTGGCTTATTTGTATGCCTAGCCTATCCTTAAGAAAGTTCACTAGGTTTTCGCCTTTGCCAAATTTACTCATCAACTTGCCGGCTAAACCGAATAATATATGCCTTTCAGTAATACTGCCTCCCTCATCACTTTTAGAGATGGCAACTACATCTTGTTCAAAGTCAAGATGAATATCATGGGGCTTGAATATATTGTTTATCTTGTCCACCATTAGACTATTTCTTTTGTTCCTCTCTGCCGTATAAGGCTTAAAAAAGTCTTTCACATGGTCAATATATTGGTGTGGAATACCATGCATAGTTACATAAGCAATAGATTTTTGATCCGGGTTGTTTATCCTCTTTCCATTTAATCTTGTACCGGAAAAATCAGCTCTGCATTCCACACCGATGGTAGTAGCCATATCTATGATTTTCCCTGCCTCTATAAATTCTTTTGCTCCACTTATAGAATCATGATCCATTATTCCGGCAGTAGTCAGCCCTGAATTATAAGCCATCCAAATAGCCTTTGAAGGTGAATAGGGAGAAAATGAATATATGGTGTGTATGTGATTGTTCACATACACACCCGACTCCGGCCTTTCAAGTTTCCCTTCATCTATCATCTGTTTGAGAGACTTTAAACTCTGTAGTCTCTCAGCTGTTTGTTCTTTATTAAGTCCTTCTATATATTCTCGATATTTTTGCTGCATAATATCCTCCAGCTTATTTCATATTTCTAATTTTGAATTCAATAATTCTTCTTCAGCTTCTTTTGTCCAAAACTTGCCTCTATCTAACTTCTCTGCAACATTTGGAAGTTTATCCTTCATCTCAGGTAATGGTATTAACGGCAGGTCAGGTAACTGTGGCCATATAACAACCTTGCCTGGGAATCTTCCCTCTTTTACAGCTCTAAGCCCTTCATTTGTTACATTTAAACCTCCTATAGCGGCAACAGACTGGTTGGGTGAAAGTAGTCCTTGTTCAGTCTTTTTAAGCGTATATTTCAAGTCCGCAAGTCTAGATCCGCTGCTGCCTACCCACCTATGTCCTTTCATATATGTGCCGCTTATATCAAGATTTACCTTAGTTCCTCTGGCTATACCGGCAAAAATATTCAAATAACCGTTATCCCCTAACCAGTCGCCAGCCTGCCCTATCAAAGCCGGTACAGGTACAAAAGCGACTACATCTGTGAACTTTTCTCCTTCAGAGGCTTCTGATAAAAATTTATCGAATTCCTCCGGTTTTACCTTGTTTGGATTTATAGTCTTGAAAGCTGCCCCTCTCCTGTCAGCAAGATGAGCAAACCTTTCCTTCAATTCACCAAGTCTGTTATCATCTATATCGCTGACCACAACCATCTTGGGACCATTCTCGGTATCAGCCGCCCTCTGAGTATACATCTGTCCCATAGGCCCACCAGCGCCCATCAAGAATATCTTTCCATCCTGAAAAAGTTCAGAAGTTCTTTCATGTGCATATGCGTCCGCTATGTCTGTACCCATAGTACCTACATACCCTGTTCCATCATAATGTATCCTTCCACCATCTATAGATACTTTGCGCGCCACCGGTGTATCAGCAACTATAGCGAATATACCTTTATTTGCAAGCTTATCGCTGGCGAGCTCAACAAACTCTGGAGTGGGGGTACCCAAAACTACAATATCATCAAAACCTGTATCTTTAGCATACTCTTCTGCAAATTCATCTATGTTGTCTATGCCGTTATCTTCTATAAACTCTGCTCCAGTTTGAGCAGCTTTTTCTTTTAATATTTCAAGTATTTTTCCTTTAACATTGGATACCACTACTTTAGCCGGATGGTTTTGCTTATCAAATCCATTAGATATTGTATATTCATCGAATTTTGCATTGTCAAACCCTACAAACCATGCAATGCCACCATTTTTCAAAGCATTCCTATGCTCTATCCTCAATGCTGCCTCAACACATGCCCACGGCTCGCTCAATGCGACTTCAGCGTAACCGCTAGAATCATCAACAGGAATCAAATATGAACCCTCATCACCATCAAGTATTTGATCCCCTACAACAACATATTGTTGCATCCCCCCTGGGAGCACATATCCAAAGGCCATTGAGACCCCTTTATAAAACACATCAGCCTGTATTAGATATCTGTTCCCAATTTTGTATTGGTCTTGTCTTTGTTCTCCCGCTTTTACAACAGTCAGCGTAGCTTCATGGCCAAGTACAGCAGGATCATTTTCCAAATCCCTGCCGGTAATTCTGGGATGTTTATTCCCTTGATTTACTACCTTTATATCACTAAAACATAGCCCTACTGCATCTACCCTCAATAATACTTCGTTTGGTTTGATCTCTGGCATTTCAACCTCAATAGGTTTACCCTGTTTTCCTACATTTTCAAGCCCGGCACCATAGAGCGGCCATCTTAAATATTTGTTTGGAAGCTCATAATCAACCTTCTTATACCTTTCTAACTTTGTCACGATCAATCTCCTTCCTTTCTATTAATAAGCTATTGTAGTCATAAGGCTCATCTCGCACTGTGTTGTATCCAACCTGCTATGCTGAACTATTATATTGCAATCACTTTGTATGCGGATAGCATAAGGCACTCCTAAAGGTACCTTGTTTCCATCTTCATCTTCTATTTTGTCCAATCTTATATGATTTGTTCTTTGCGCTTTGCATACAGCAGCGAATTTATCCATCGGTTCCCTATCTTCAAAATAAAAAGTCAATTTGATATTGGCATCTTCCGAACCTGTGTTAAGTACACAGACAGCCTCATGGCTCACATAATGTTTACCATTGCTAATCGAGGACATGTACCCATCGGGAATAAACCATATCTTTTTTCCTTCTCCTTCGCCCATCTCTCCTCCCCCCTTCAACATTATTTTAATCGATAATTAAAACAAATTTAACTGCCTAAAAAATTACGATGTATGCTTAATCTTATATTAAGTCTGTTATACATTGGTGTATATTCTCGCTTTTTGATGTGCATTTATGGCTACTTATGTTATAATTATACCAATATTATTTATTTAATTCCACATAGTCGTCAAAATAGTACATTTAACAAGCATTGTGTCTGAAATGCAACCAAGTGTGCACAAATGTGCATAATGCATTCTAATTGTTTAGCAAAGGAGAGTGTTATAATGTTTGTTATAGAAAGACAGCAAGAAATACTTAATATACTAAAGCAAGAAAAATCAGTAACAGTATCCGACTTAAGCAAAAGATTTTTTGTCAGCGAAGCAACAATAAGGCGTGATTTAAGAGAGTTAGAAAAATTGGACCTTTTGAAAAAAACTTACGGAGGAGCCGTGCTTTTAGAAGGCTTAAATCTGGAAGCCCCCCTTTCCTTCAGAGAAACTGAACAAAAAGCAGAAAAAGAAAAGATGGGAAAACTAGCATCCGATCTTGTAAAAGACGGAGATATATTGATAATCGATTCCAGTAGTACAACGTTAAAAATAGTAGATTATCTAAATGATAAAGATAAGCTCACGGTTATAACCAATGGAGCCAAAACAGTTGTAGAATTAGGTAAGCTCACTAATGTAAAAACATATTCAACAGGGGGGTTGATAAGAGAAAATTCTATGTCTTTGATCGGCGAAACAGCTAGAAAATGTATACAAAAATATCATGCCGATATATTGTTTTTTTCCTGTCGTTCGATTTCTATGGAAAAAGGTATCACCGATTCCAGTGAGGAGGAAGCAGAACTTCGTAGGATAATGCTTTTAAACTCCAACAAATCAGTGTTGATCTGTGACCATACCAAATTTGATGCAGCATCCTTTTGTAAGGTATGTGATTTCGAACATGTGGATTGTTTGGTCACCGATAAAAAACCTTCCAATGCTTGGATGGAGTTTTTGAAGAGTAAGAATATCGAAGTTGTTTTTGAATAGGGTATTATGGATGCTATTGCTTGTATGTGTAATTAAAGAAATACGTGATTAAAGTAAA
>JAQVDB010000048.1:0-1815 GCA_028698525.1 Clostridia bacterium | reverse complement strand
ATATTTCTTCTTTAGGCATCGACACTTGGGGCGTAGACTTTGGATTGTTGGATGCTGAAGGTCAATTGATCGGCAATGCTTACCATTATAGAGATTCAAGGACTGATGGTATTGTAGAGCAAGCATTTAAACTTGTAGATAAAGATGAGATGTTTCGAATTACAGGTATACAGTTTATGCAAATAAATACTATTTTCCAGCTCTACTCTATGGTATTGAAGAATTCACCTTCTTTGAAATATGCTAAAACATTATTGTTCACACCCGATTTGTTCAACTATTTACTAACTGGCATCAAATCTACAGAATATACCATAGCAAGCACATCACAGATGTTGGATGCCAACAAAAAGATTTGGGCAAAGGATATGCTAAAAAATTTAAATATACCTACAGATATTTTGACAGACATTGTAAAGCCCGGAACTAATATAGGTACAATTCAAAAATCTGTAGCTGATGAATTGGATATAGACCAAACCCCTGTTATATCGGTAGCATCCCATGACACCGGTTCTGCAGTCGTATCTGTTCCTGCACAAGAGGATGATTATATATATTTGAGCAGCGGCACATGGTCTTTGATGGGTATTGAAAGCAGTCAACCTATAATAAATGATAATGCCCTAAAATATAATTTCACAAATGAAGGTGGATTTAACGATAAAATAAGATTCCTTAAAAATATTACAGGTCTATGGATAATACAAGAATGCCGAAGAGCTTGGATCAAAGCAGGAGAAAATATTGGATTTGGTGAGATGGGTGAGCTTGCAGCAAAGGCAACGCCTTTTAAATGTTTTATCGATACAGAACACCCCACTTTCGCCACACCTGGAGATATGCCCCAAAAAATACAAGACTTCTGCTCTAAAACTGGACAATATATACCTCAATCAAAGGGTGAAATTGTGAGATGCGTGTTGGAAAGCCTTGCATTTAGATATAAATGGGTAGTAAATAAGTTGGAAGAAATAAACCACAAACAATTTCCTGTATTACACATAATAGGCGGTGGGGTTCAGGATAAATTATTATGTCAGTTTACAGCAAACGCTACCAAAAAACATGTGATAACAGGACCTATCGAAGCTACCGCCATAGGAAATATTTTAGTTCAATTGATGACACTAGGTGAAGTATCTAACTTAAGTCAAGCAAGAGAAATTGTGAGAAGTTCTTTCCCCACAAAAGAATATTCACCTGTTGACCAGGATTCGTGGGATGAAGCATATAATGAATACCTAAATATTGTAAAGTAAACAAAAAAAGATGCCTTCAATTTTCATGAAGGCATCTTTTTTTATACACTAAATCCCATAGTTGTATAATAAGCCATGTTTTCCTGTCTGGTATCCAGTCTTCCGTATTGAACTATAACCGGATTGTCACTTTCTACTTTTATTGCATACTGTGTCTCTAAAGGTACTTTGAAGCCACCTAGTTGTTCACTGTTATCCATCCTGATGCATATTACCCTTTCAGGCAGTATTTCAAAGGAAGGGTCTATCACCACAGGGTCAGACTCCTCAAAATACAGAGTAAGAGTTGATTTGGCTGTGTTTTTGTTGGGATTTAAAATTATTATAGATTCATGTCCTTTTAATATTCCATCTCCCGCAGGCGGTAAATCACCGTCAGGGAAAAACCATACACATTTTCCGTATTCTCTGTTCATCATCATCCTTCTGACTTTAGGCTTTGTTAGTACTTCCAAATAATCTTATAACTTTTCGTACATCATCTTTAAAGGCATCCATGCTCCACATCATTATATTGTGATAGTAGACTTTATCGCTGCTCTGGCTAAACTTT
>JAQVDB010000047.1 GCA_028698525.1 Clostridia bacterium | reverse complement strand
TAAACTATTTTAAAGGAGGGCTGGGGGTTTTGAAAAAATTTTTTAGAGGCCCGGGTTTTTATATAGTGATTTTAGTCGTTATTATATTGATAGCCCAATTATTGGGAGGCCCGCCCAAACAAACAAAGACTATTAATTATACTGAATTGCTCAATGAGATATCAAACAATAATGTGAAAGAAGAGTTAACTCTTACAGGACACGTAGTAACAGGCAAGCTAAAAAATGATATTGAATTTTCTGCATATGTTCCATCGGTGGAAATATTCATGCAGGAAGTTCAATCTTATATAAATGAAGGGAAGTTAAATTTTAAGGCTCAACCTGAACCTGAACCTGCATGGTGGGTAAGCATACTTCCATTCGCTATCCTTCTTGTATTGTTGCTAGTTTTTTGGTTTGTTTTTATGCAGCAGGCTCAAGGCGGAGGAGGCAAGGTAATGTCATTCGGTAAAAGCAGGGCTAAGATGCATACCGATGATAAAAAAAGAGTGACGTTTTCCGATGTTGCAGGTGCTGACGAAGAAAAAGAGGAACTCAAAGAGATTGTTGACTTTCTAAAATCGCCTAAACGATATGTGGAGCTAGGTGCTAGGATTCCTAAAGGTATCTTATTGATGGGTTCTCCGGGAACTGGAAAGACATTGCTTGCAAGGGCTGTTGCAGGGGAGGCTGGTGTACCATTTTTTAGCATAAGCGGCTCTGATTTTGTTGAGATGTTCGTAGGTGTAGGTGCAGCAAGGGTTAGAGACCTTTTTGATCAGGCTAAGAAAAATTCCCCCTGTATAGTATTTGTAGATGAAATAGATGCTGTGGGAAGACATAGAGGAGCAGGTCTTGGAGGGGGACATGATGAGAGGGAACAGACTTTAAATCAATTATTGGTTGAGATGGATGGATTTGGAGTAAATGAAGGTATAATAATAATTGCCGCTACCAATAGGCCTGATATACTGGATCCTGCTTTGCTTAGACCGGGAAGATTTGACAGACAGGTAGTGGTTGGAGTTCCTGATGTTAAAGGAAGAGAAGAAATACTGAAGATACATTCAAGAGGAAAACCTCTTGCTAAAAGTGTGGATCTCAGCGTATTGGCTAAGAGGACACCAGGATTTACAGGTGCGGATATAGAGAATCTAATGAATGAGGCTGCCATTTTATCGGCAAGAAAACACAAGAAAGTTGTCGAAATGGAGGAGTTGGAAGAGGCGATTACCAGAGTTATTGCTGGTCCTGAAAAAAAGAGTAGAATCATGAGCGATAAAGATAAAAAGCTTGTTGCATACCATGAGGCAGGCCATGCAGTTGTTGCAAAGCTCTTGCCTAATGCTGACCCGGTACACCAAGTATCTATAATACCTCGTGGCAGGGCAGGAGGATATACTCTTACATTGCCTGAAGAGGACAAATATTTTATATCTAAAAGTGAGCTGATGGATGAAATTGTTCAGTTGCTGGGAGGAAGAGTAGCTGAAAGCCTAGTATTGAATGATATCAGTACAGGCGCGTCTAACGACATACAAAGGGCTACCAATATAGTAAGAAAGATGGTAACCGAATATGGCATGAGCGAGAATCTAGGACCGATCACTTTTGGCACAAAGCAAGACGAGATATTCTTAGGCAGGGATTTTAGCCAGAATAAGGATTATAGCGAAAAGGTAGCTGCCTTGATAGATGAAGAGATAAAGACTATAATAGAAAATGCTTACAGAAAAGCTGAAAGATTGCTTAAAGAAAATATAAACAAACTTCATAATGTTGCTCAAAGTCTTCTTGAAAGAGAAAAACTTGACGTGGAAGAGTTTGAGGAAGTATTTGCAAGTGCATAATAAAAATCGAAAAAGTGGGGTATTTAATTTATTAAATGCCTCATTTTTTTACACATTTTAAGAAAGATGAGGTGTAAAATGTATGGATTTAGGCATAAATAAGGGTATAAAAGGTAGTATAGAAATGGAAGTGAATAAGGAACATACTGCTGCAGAAGTAGGTAGTGGTGCTGTAGATGTCCTTGCTACCCCAGTTATGGTGACGATTATTGAAAAGGTTTCAGCTGATACGGTAAAGGAACTGCTGCCTGAAGGATATACTACTGTTGGCACTGAAATAAACGCTAAACACATAGCTCCAACTCCCTGCGGTCTAAAAATAAGAGCAGATATCCAAATCGTTGATGTGGATGACAGGGAGATAACCTTTGTAGCAGATGTTTTTGATGAGATTCAAAAAATAGGTACTGCAGTGCATAAGAGATATATTGTGAACTCAGCTGAATTTATCCAAAAAGCACAAGATAAGATATTGAGAAAATAATAGATGAGAAGGATGGGAGCTTTTATGTATAATATCAGAGTAATAAATATAAGGGATATTGCAGATGCTAAAGAGACCATCAATAAGATAGGAGTTATGCCGGAATCAACTAATTCCCTTGCAGGGAAGGCTGTTCATTTTACCATAAAAATTGAAGGGGTTGCTCCTATAGCTGCAAATATCTTAAAGCAAGAGATATTATCAAAGGGTGGAGACGCTGCTATAAATAAAGGATGTGTGAATTTATCGATAAAAAACACAGATGTGCTGCTTATGGGTACATATAGGCAGCTGAATCAGTTGGTATATAAATTAAAACTCCAACCCTTCGGCCTCAAGGATGTAGCCAACCAGATAAAGCAAACTATCGATCTATATAAAGAGTATTCGCCTAGGAAACTATCCTGCGGAAATCAAGGGTTTATACTAGGAGAACGCACTTTATTGATGGATGTACTCAATATACATAATTATCAAGAGCAAAATCAAGTGATGTCTGTGGCTGAAAAGATTAAAAATAAAGGCGCAGACATTATTGAAATAACTTGGGAAGGTGATACCGATAAGGAATTTGCTTTAGAATCAGTAGAACAGATACATGATCACCTCAAAATACCTATATGTATAAATGTGTATGATGAATGTTTGCCTGAATTGATAGATAAAGGCGTATCAGTATTCAATTTTGTTATTGATCAAGACCAATTTAAAAACATTTCTAGTATTGCTGCCCAGAAAAACAAGTGTATAATTATAGTTCATGGTGATACATTGCGTATCGATAGGGATATCATATCTCAAATATATGATTTTATTAAAAAAAGAATTAAAATTGCATTGGATGCAGGTGTCAGCGATGATAATATAGTTATAGATCCAGGAATAGGATTATGCAAAAATGCTGCACAAAGCATAGAAATATTGAATAGGCTAGAAGAGTTCAAATCATTAGGCTATCCTATAATGATAGGTACCTCTCGTCAGCCACTGATAGGAGATACCTTCATTGATGAGCAAAATCACATCGAGGGCATCGCTCCTGTTATCACAATGGCGATAGCCAAAGGAGTTGATTTAATAAGGGTCCGGGGGATAGATAATATTTGCAAAGTGGTAAAGGTGGCCGATACTATAGCAAGAAGCTGAAAGGAGTTTTTTTATGAAACAATCATATGAAGACTTTAAAATAAGATTTGATTATAACAATATGATGAAAGAATTCGTAGGCGATGGAGGTATAACGTTTGAAGAAATAGAATCGATGGAGCAGGACATAAAAAAAGCACATAGGGAGATTATACAAAAACGCCAGGGCAATGTGTTGGGATTTATGCAGTTGCCATACCAACAACAATTAGCAAAAGAGATAATGGAATTTTCTAAAAGTATAAAAGAGAAAATAGACAATTTTGTTGTATTGGGAATAGGAGGGTCAGCATTAGGCAATATAGCGCTGAATTATGCGATAAACAAGCCTTATTATAATCTATTGACAAAAGAACAAAGGAAGGGATGCCCCCGCTTATTCGTACTGGATAATATCGATCCTGAATTTATTTCAGGATTTTTGGAAATACTCGATTTAGAGAAAACTGCCTTTAATGTGATCACAAAATCCGGTGGTACCAGTGAGACCATGTCTAGTTTCATGGTATTTAGAAAGGCCCTTATTGACAAGATAGGTGAACAAAGGGCCCGGGACAGGATCATTGTAACAACTGATAGCAAAAAGGGAAGCCTATTAGAAATTTCAAAGAAATACGGGTATAAGGCCTTTTACATACCTGAAAATGTAGGCGGTAGATTTTCAGTATTGAGTCCTGTAGGCCTTCTTTCAGCAGCAGTATGTGGCATAGATATAATGCAATTGCTTGATGGGGCAAAATATATGGACGAGATATGCAAGGGCGATGATGTCTTTAAAAATCCGGCCTATATGAATGGATTATTGCATCATATTGCAATGAAGAAAGATAAAAACATATCGGTAATGATGCCGTATTCACAGTCGTTAAAATATATATCTGACTGGTATAGCCAATTATGGGCGGAGAGTTTGGGGAAAAAGTATGATATAAAAGGGAATATAGTAAATACCGGTCAGACTCCTGTAAAAGCATTGGGAGTTACCGATCAGCATTCACAAATACAATTATACAACGAGGGCCCTAACGACAAAGTTATTACTTTCATACGGGTGGAAAACTTTGAAGATACAGTAGAAATACCTAATATGTTCGAGGATATGGAAAATGTTTCTTATCTGGGCGGGCATACTATGAACCAATTGATAAATTATGAACAGAGGGCTACTGAAATAGCTGTTACAAAAAGTGGCAAGTTGAATTGTACAATAATACTTCCGGAAATAAATGAATTTACTATAGGTCAGCTGTTATATATGTTTGAACTTGAAACGGCTTTTGTAGGAGAATTGTTGCAAATAAATGCATTCGATCAACCTGGTGTGGAAGAAGGCAAGAACGCAACATATGCCATGATGGGTAGGCCGGGTTATCAAGATAAAAAGGCTGAACTGGATAACATGCCACGTAAAAAGAGTAAATATATTATATAGAACAAATAAATGGTGAAGAGTACAAAGAGGATGGCCAGCTGACTGTCCTCTTTGTCTTTTTTTATTTGTGATGAACATTTATATAGTAGTATGAATATAATATTTGTATAATATTATATATATCGGAGTTGATAATATATGATGGAATTCCCATATAGGCAATGTCCTCCAGGAACAAGACCATATGTAATAAGAGCCGGGGATACACTATATAGCCTTGCTAGACGTTTTAATACTACAGTTGGGGCTATAATGTCTGCCAATCCTTCAATAGACCCGATGTCTTTGCGGGTAGGACAGAGAATCTGTATTCCTATGCAGCCTATTTATCCCCCCTGTCCTGAAGGAAATTACTACATTATAAGAGCCGGAGATACGCTTTATTCAATAGCACGTAGATTTAATGTATCATTAGATGATCTTCTTGAGGCAAATCCGGGTATAGACCCAAGAAGGCTTTTTATAGGGCAAGTAATATGTATACCATCTGCGGCACCTCCCCCAGCTTGTCCTCCAGGTTCAACGGAATATGTCATAAAACAGGGAGACACTTTTTATAAGTTAGCTCAACAATTCAATGTAACAGTGCAGGCTTTGATAGCTGCCAATCCCGGTGTGAATCCCAATGCTTTGCAGATAGGGCAGAAGATTTGTATACCACCTGCAGCACCTTCCCCAGCTTGTCCTCCAGGTTCAACGGAATATGTCATAAAACAGGGGGATACTTTTTATAAGTTAGCTCAACAATTCAATGTAACAGTGCAGGCTTTGATAGCTGCCAATCCCGGTGTGAATCCCAATGCTTTGCAGATAGGGCAGAAGATTTGTATACCACCTGCAGCACCTTCCCCAGCTTGTCCTCCAGGTTCAAAAGAATATGTCATAAAACAGGGAGACACTTTTTATAAGTTAGCTCAACAATTCAATGTAACAGTGCAGGCTTTGATAGCTGCCAATCCCGGTGTAAACCCCAACGCTTTACAGATAGGCCAGAAGATTTGTATACCGGGATAAACAACAACATAAAAAGATACAAAGCAATTTTGTATCTTTTTATGTTATTATATTCTTAAATGATTGCATTATATTAAAGCAGATTACATTGGGGAGGATAATTTTGATAGATAAAGTTTTAGGAATACTAAAGCAGAACAAAGGAAAATATATTTCGGGGGAAAAGATAAGCGATGATATAGGTGTTACTCGAGCAGCTGTGTGGAAGCATATAAACTCTTTGAGGGAGCAGGGATATATAATAAAATCTTCCCCTAACAAAGGTTATATACTCGTAAGTAGTCCTGATATTTTAGTGCCTTACGAGATAAAGGACAATCTCAATACATCTGTTATCGGCAAAAACATCATTTACCATAAGAGTGTTGACTCTACTAACAATGTATTAAAAAGGATGATAAATACAGAAGAATGTAAACAGGGTACAGTGGCTATAGCAGAACAACAAACAGAAGGAAGAGGAAGGCTGGGGAGATGTTGGATGTCACCGGCATATAAAGGTATATGGATGTCTATTTTATTGAAACCTGAAATAAAAACCTCTGAGGCCCCATTTCTTACATTAGCTTCTGCTGTGGCTGTTGCAGAAGCAATAAGGGATATTACTGAATTAAAAGCAACGATAAAATGGCCTAATGATATAATTATAAACGGTAAAAAAGTCTGTGGTATTCTTACAGAAGTAAACGGTGAGTTAGATATGGTAAATTATGTTATAATAGGGATAGGGATAAATGCGAATGTTGAGCATGATGATTTTCCTGAAGAATTGATAGAAAAGGCTACATCTTTGAAAAATGAGAAAGGAGAGGATGTATGTAGAGCTCATATAGCAAGAAAGGTGATAGAGGGTATAGAAATCAACTATCGTAAATTTCATGTAGAGCAAGGTAGAATTGATATTGTGGATAGATGCAAAAAGTTATCTGCGACGATAGGTAAACAGATCAGGGTAAACGGTTATAATGATAGTTATTATGGAGAAGCAGTGGATATAGATTATCAAGGGAGATTGGTGGTAAAAAAAGAGGATGGTAGTATAGAAAGATTGATTTCTGGAGAAATTTCTGTCAGGGGGTTGGATGGTTATGTTTAACAGGGAGGCTGTTGGATCTATTACAGATATTGAAGGAATTAAAGTTGGACAAGTTACAGACTTTAATGGGATGACCGGGTGTACTGTTGTTGTATGTGAAAATGGAGCGATTGCAGGAGTTGATGTCAGAGGATCAGCGCCAGGGACCAGAGAAACCGATTTGCTTAGGCCGATTAATCTGGTTGAAAAGATACATGCAGTGGTTTTATCAGGCGGCAGTGCATTTGGTTTGGATGCAGCCTGTGGTGTAATGCAATATCTTGAAGAAAAAGGTATAGGCATGGATGTTGGTGTCACTAAAGTGCCTATAGTCACATCTGCAGTTTTGTTTGATTTGGATGTTGGGGATTATAGAATACGACCGGACAGGAAAATGGGTTATATGGCTGCAGCATCGGCGAATAATAGAGCAGTAGAGCAGGGCAATGTAGGGGCTGGAACAGGTGCTACAGTAGGCAAGATATTGGGCGGAAAACACTGTATGAAAGGAGGTATAGGCACATCCAGTATATCATTGGAGGGGGGGATAAAGGTTGGAGCACTGGTGGCAGTCAATTCTTTTGGTGATATTTTCGATTTTAAGGGGAATATCATTGCCGGCGCTGTTGATCCTGATACAGATGAATTTGTAAATACTCCGGATAAGCTTTTAAAAACTTTTAGCCCCAAAGGTTTTAAAAGCAAGAACACAACTATCGGGGTTGTTGCTACCAATGCGATGCTGAATAAAGAACAGGTGAATAAGATGGCACAGTCATCACAGGATGCATACGCCAGGATGATAAATCCTGCGCATACTATGTATGATGGAGATACTATATTCGCACTTTCCACCGGAGATAAGAGCTGTGATATCAATATAATAAATGCTGCCGCAAATAAAGCTATGTGTGATGCCATATTAAATGCAATAAAATATGCAGAATCTATTGACGGCGTTATATGTAGCAGTGATTTTCTAAAACAACGATTGTGATTTAGCATTAAAACTGCTATAATTAATTTGATTATTTAGAGCCAGTATCTTTATATAGAACTGGACTGTAGTATATAAAAATGAAGAATTATTACGTCAGGTATTCTTCAAAAAGAAACTTGAACGGAGGCGTTTTTTATGAAAATTGAAACACGTAAACTTGTTGTAATTTCTGTATTAGGTGCTATATCAATAGTTTTAGGTTTAGCGAATTTAGGTATAATTTATATACCTTTTAGTCCTGCTAAAGCTACTATTCTTCACGTTCCGACTATAATTGGGGCTATAATAGAAGGCCCTGTCGCAGGGGCACTTATAGGTTTGATATTTGGCCTTTATAGTATGTTTGATGCAGTTGTAAGACCCACCAGCGTTCTTTCAGTAGCATTTTTGGATCCTCTTGTCTCGATTTTCCCTAGGATTTTGATAGGAATAACAGCATATTATTCATATTCTGCAATCAAAAGAATATTAAATTTAGATGGTAAGAACGAAAGCATTGCAGTTATTATTTCAGCAGTAATAGGAACATTGACAAATACTGTGGGAGTATTAGGTATGTTGTATTTAAGGCATGCTGCAATTTTTGTAGAAAAGATGGGTATCGATGCAGGATTGGTGGGCAAGACTATACTTGGCATAGCAGCAGTAAATGGAATACCAGAAATAATAATAGCAGCAGTTATTGTAGCAGCAGTTGTGAAAGCGGTGAAGAGATTTGGTTAAAATAGCATTGCGAGAGGATGTTATCTATGATACTTGTAATGGATGTAGGCAATACTAATATTGTATTAGGCTTGTTCCAAGGCGAGAAGCTTATAACTCATTGGAGAATATCTACTCAGATCGGTAGGACGGCAGATGAGTATGGAATTTTGATAAACCAATTGTTAAGACATAATTCTTTAAAGAGAGATAGTATAGAAACAGTTGTGATATCTTCTGTAGTTCCGCCGGCAATGTATTCAATAGAGCGCATGGTGAACAAATATTTTGATGTCCAACCGATTGTAGTAGGACCTGGTATTAAGACAGGCATTAATATAAAATATGATAATCCTAAAGAAGTAGGGGCAGATAGGATTGTAAATGCCCTTGCGGCATACAGTTTGTATGGGGGACCTGTCATAATAGTTGATTTTGGCACAGCTACTACATTTTGTGTAATATCCGAGGAAGGAGAATATTTAGGAGGTGCAATATCTCCAGGTATAAAGATTTCTACAGATGCTCTATTTCAAAGGGCATCAAAACTACCTAGAGTTGAATTAGTAAAGCCGGATAGTGTTATAGGTAAAAATACTATCAACAGCATGCAATCAGGAATTATATATGGATATGTTGGACAAGTTGATTATATTGTAAACAGGATGAAACAAGAGATAAACCATCCTGAGGTAAAAGTTATAGCTACCGGAGGCATGGCTCCACTTATAGCAAGTGAATCAAAAACGATACAAGAGGTGAATTTACTGTTGACACTAGAAGGCCTTAAGATAATATATGACAAGAATAAAGAAAAGTGAGCAAAAGCAACTAGTAAATTTACATTGTTTTTCAACTATGCTATTATAAGTTATATTTAAATTTAAGGTGGGTGCTGGAAATGGAGAGGAATTTCTGGGGCAGGTTGTTTACTTTCGTTGCTACTAGAATTATTATAATAGGTATTTTGATATTAATCATAGTTTTAGCGGGATTTACAGCATATGATACTGCAAGTGCATATTTGATGCTGAACCAAGCTCTTGAGACAAGGGCAGAAGTGGTTATGAAAGATGGGGATGCAACAATGTTGGACAAATATTTTGATAAAAGAATGGATGAGAGTATTATTTTTTTAAATGATAGGTTTGAAGATATTGAAGTAGAAACATATAATTATAATTTGGATACCCAGTGGCTCTTTCCTTGGTTCGGAAAAATAAATGCTACTGTGAAAGAACAGGTAGAGGATATAACCATCAAAGATGCCGGTGAGGGAGTAAGTATACCCCAATGGGATAACGGCCAAAAGAAAGTGAAGATGGAGAAAATCAATGGGGTATGGAAGATAATAGATATAAAAGACGAAGCATCCTAAAAAAGGATGCTTATTTAATGTTCTTCGAGGAGGTGTGCAATGAAGATAGGAAATATTAATATAGAGAACAATATATTTCTAGCACCTATGGCAGGTATTACAGATATGCCTTTCAGATTGATTTGTAAACAACATGGATGTGGGTTGGTGTACAGTGAAATGGTTAGTGCTAAAGGCCTATATTATAATAGTGAAAGAACAAAGCAGCTTCTCTTTTGTGTATCTGAAGAAAGACCGTTTGTGATACAGATTTTTGGTTCACAACCTGATATTATGGCTAAAGCTGTGCAACAGATAGATGTTTTACCGGTAGATATAATTGATATAAATATGGGATGTCCAGCACAGAAAATCGTAAAAAATGGAGAAGGTGCAGCTTTGATGAAACAGCCTGATTTAGCTGCAAAGATTATATATTCGGTAGTCAGTTCAACTGCCAAACCCGTTACTGTAAAGATAAGAAAAGGATGGGATGATGATTTTATAAATGCCGTTGAAATTGCTAAATTGGCAGAACAAAATGGGGCACAAGCGGTTACAATTCATGGTAGAACCAGAAATCAGTTTTATACAGGCAGGGCTGATTGGAATGTGATAAAACGAATAAAAGAGTATATAAGTATTCCTGTTATAGGGAATGGAGATATATTCTCACCTCAAGATGTAAGGCATATGTTAGAGCAAACAAAATGTGATGCTGTAATGATTGGAAGAGGAGCCTTGGGCAATCCTTGGATTTTTGATAGGTCTCTGCATTACATTAAAACCGGTCAGCTACTACCGGAACCATCTCCCCAACAAAAGATAAGCAAGGCCTTGCAGCACCTGGATGCTCATATTAAATACAAAGGCGAAAAGATTGGGGTAATAGAGATGAGAAAACATATATCATGGTATATAAAAGGGATCAGAAATTCCAACAGCATAAAAAATCTGATAAATTCGGTACAGGATAGGGATAGCATGAGGAGGATTCTAATTGATTTTTTAGATACTATTTGATGAAACAAATTTATGACACAAGGGGACAGCCCTCTGGAAATACCAAGCTTTCCTCAAACTTGCTGACGCTCTAACAGTACTTATAAATTACATCTGTTGTAGCTTTAATATCACATAAAATGTATGAGCTATTGAAAATATTGAGAAAATGTAATAAAATTATATGAGCACAGTATGTGCACAAGGAGGGTATTATGGATTTTATAAGGATAGGCGATAAAACCATAAGCATGCCTAAGTTAAACAATAAAATAGAACAGATATTTAATTTAAGGAGTATGGGTATACCCCAACAGGAGGTGGCTGAAAAACTCGATGTTGATAGGAGCTTTATTTCAAAGTTGGAAAGCTTGGGCGAGATAAGGCGAGGAGGGAAAATTGCTTTTATAGGATTTCCTATAGAAAATAAGGATGAAATAAGCGGTGTTTTAGACCAATTGAATGTAGATTTTAAAATAATTATGACGGAAAAAGAAAGGCTGGATTTCATAGAGAAAAAAACTGGTGCTGAGCTGATAAATGAAGTGATGTCTATAGCTGCTGAATTGAGCACATATGATACTACTATAATAATGTGTTCTGATGCCAGAAATGAGCTCATGAAAGCATTTTTGAGTAATGAAATACTGGCTTTTAATATAGGTCACTCTCCTTTGACTAAGGATGTGTATATAGATCCTGAAGTAGTGATGGAAATTATAAAAAAATTACGTAAGGGGTAAATAGTATGAAAAGAGTTGTAAGCGTAAGCGTTGGGTCATCTACGAGGAATGATACCGCTCAAGTAGAGATATTAGGTACAGATTTTTTGATTGAGCGAATAGGTACTGATGGGGATTTTAAAAAAGCAGTAGAGATTATCCAAGAACTGGATGGGAAAGTAGATGCTTTTGGATTGGGTGGACTGGATGTGCATTTGCACTGTAAGAATAGGAAGTATACAATAAGACCTGCGTTGCCTTTAATAAATGCCGCCAAGACTACACCTGTAGTAGATGGTTCAGGATTGAAAAATACATTGGAGCGTAAGTTGATTGATATGCTCATTAAAGAACAGATAGTTGATTTCAAGGGTAAAAAGGTTCTTGTAGTGTCGGGGATGGATAGATTCGGAATGTCGGAAGCATTGGTAGAGGCAGGTTGTGATACAAAGTTCGGAGATCTTATATTTGCGCTCAAAGTTCCGCTTTTAATAAAAAATTTAAATGTACTAAACATATTAGCTATAACACTCATGCCTATACTTTCAAGATTGCCTTTCGAGGTTTTATATCCAACAGGCAAAAAACAGGAACAAAACAATACATCAAAGTATGAAAAATTTTATAATTATGCGGATATTATAGCAGGTGACTTCATATATATAAAGAAATACATGCCTGAGGATATGAAAGATAAAATAATCATCACTAATACTGTAACTTCTAAAGATTTAGAAGAGCTTAAAAAAAGACATGTAAAAATGCTTATTACATCGACACCCAACCTAAACGGAAGATCTTTTGGAACAAATGTCATGGAGGCAGTACTAGTGGCTTTATCAGGCAAGAAACCGGAAGAGCTCACAGCCGATGATTATATTGATCTGCTTCGAAAGATCGATTTTAAACCGAGGATAGAAAGACTAAATTAGGATAGGAGATTTTTGGGCGATGCCTGACTTAAATTTATTAACTTTAAGCCAGTCAGACGAGAGCGTGGTAGCTAGGTTTAAAAATAAAATTTATTCAATGCTTACTGGACGTTATTCAACTAGATTTGATGAACAGTGTATTAAGCTAGGCGATATCAACATACAATATAAATGTATAGATGTAACTGTTCCTAAAATATGTGATGCTGTTTATTTATCAAAAACTTTAGATTTTGTATTGAAGGATGTGAAAGGCTACCTATCTGTTGATAGCTCCTTAAAGATTGAGGATATCAGTGTAGATTTGAGTGCTATCACAATGATAGAGGGCAGAGTTACAAGATGGGCATATCTTTATAAAGCTTTTGAATTTATATGTGATACTTTGCGTAAAGATATCAATGATATAGAAGTTGCTTTTGTCGGCAAAATTGATGATGATGTTATAGAATTGATCTATGCATTTGCCGGGATTTGCAACTTTTTAACTATTGTAACCGATGATGTGATAAAGGCATATAATATGAGGGAAAAAGTTGCACAAAATCAGGGTTTGTCCATAGGAGTGGTAAAAAGAGGCGGTAGAGTTATTAAAGATGCTGATATAGTAATATTAAATGACTCTAGAATAGAAATAGGCTATAACAATGTCAAAAAAAATGCGATAATTTGTTGTTTAAGCGGTGATATAGTAATAGATGCTTATGTTCGTAACAAAGCCATTATCTTTGATGAACTATATATAACAAATGATTATTTGGATGTATTAGACCCCACATATAGGCATAAAAGATATAGTTATAAATTTATTGAAGGTATATTATTTTGTAATAATAAGAATAATATTAAACGATATAAAAGGATACTTTCATACAAAGATTTGCAAAGCATATGGGAACAAGCAGATGAGTATAAATTTATAATTAAGGGAATTTTATATAAAGACTCGCTCATGCCACTGGATAGAATAAAACATAATTATAATTCTTGACATTATATAGAGGGTATCTTATAATTATTAGGATAAATTGATGAAAAATTTTTTAAAATATAGAAGCACTGCAAATGGTAGCGTTACCTATTCAGTGCTTATTATATAATTAAATGGCTATATGATAAATTAAAAGGGGAGAAGTGAAGTGGTGCGAAAGCAGATTATACTTACCAAAGAAGGGTTAGATAAGTTGGAAGGTGAATTAGAGTATTTAAAGACGGTAAAAAGGCTTGAGGTTGCGGCAAAGATCAAAGAAGCTATGTCTTTTGGGGATTTAACCGAAAATTCAGAGTATGATGAAGCAAAAAACGAACAAGCCTTTATAGAAGGCAAGATAATAAAGATTGAGAACATGCTTAAAAAGGCTAAAATTATAGACCAAGACGATATAACTACAGATGTTGTTAGCATAGGCTCTACTGTTAAAGTGTTGGATATGGAATTTGACGAAGAAATAAAGTATACTATTGTTGGGTCTGCAGAGGCAGATCCTATAAATGACAAAATTTCTGATGAGTCGCCAGTGGGAAAGGCTTTGATAGGCAAAAAGGTGGGAGATATTGTAGAGGTCAGTGTACCTGACGGAATAATGAAGTATGAGATATTAGAAATTAGCAAGTAAAACAAATGATATATTCGGGAGGTAAAACTAATGCCAAATGGCAGTGACATAGTAGATTTAAATGAAATATTGAGAATTAGGCGGGAAAAGTTGGATGTACTGCGCAAAGATGGAAAGGATCCATACCAGGTGGACAGATATACAAGGACTCATGAATGCAATTATATAATTGAAAATTTTGAGGAATTGGATGGAAAGACAGTATCAATAGCTGGTAGATTGATGTCAAAAAGAGGTCACGGTAAGGCTGGTTTTGGGGATATTGCTGATAGATCGGGTACAGTACAGATATATGTAAGAGTAAATGAACTCGGTGAACAGGAATATGAGCTTTATAAGACATATGACATTGGAGACATAGTTGGAATAAAGGGGGAAGTTTTTAAGACAAGGAGAGGGGAAATCTCTGTAAAGGCACAGAAAGTAGATTTGCTCTCTAAATCTTTAAGGCCTTTGCCGGAAAAATGGCATGGGTTAAAGGATAAAGATTTAAGATACAGACAGAGATACTTAGATTTGATAGTGAACCCTGAAGTTAGAGATACTTTTATAATAAGAACTAAGGTGATGAGAGAGATAAGGAATTATTTAGATAACAGGGGATATCTTGAAGTGGAAACTCCCATATTACATACCACTGCAGGGGGAGCTAACGCAAAACCTTTTGTAACTCATCACAATGCTTTGGATATAGATATGTATATGAGAATAGCCACCGAACTCCATTTAAAAAGATTAATAGTAGGTGGTTTAGAAAAAGTATATGAGCTGGGAAGAGTTTTTAGAAATGAAGGGATGTCTGTAAAGCATAATCCGGAGTTTACCTCTGTAGAGGTATATGAAGCATATACTGATTATCATGGAATGATGGATTTAACAGAAGGTATGATATCTACCATTGCAGAAAAGGTGCTGGGCACTAAAAAGATAAATTACCAAGGGCAGGAAATAGACCTTACACCCCCTTGGAATAGGATTACTATGGTACAAGCGGTAAAGCAGTATACAGGAATTGATTTTAATAAAATAACAGAGCTTGATGATGCAAAGCAGGCTGCACAAGAAATAGGCCTAGAGGAAGCTAAAGATTATAAATCCATAGGGGAGATAATAAACTATGTTTTTGAGGAAAAAGTTGAGTCTAAACTGATACAACCAACTTTTATAACCGATTACCCTGTTGAAGTGTCTCCATTAGCCAAAAGAATACCAAATAATCCGGATTATACATATAGATTTGAATTATTTATAACGGCTAGGGAAATGGCTAATGCATTTTCAGAGTTAAATGATCCTATAGACCAAAAACAAAGGTTTGAACAACAGGCAAAACAAAGGGCTGAAGGTGATGAAGAGGCCCATATGATGGATGCTGATTTTGTGAATGCGCTGGAATATGGTATGCCGCCTACAGGGGGATTAGGGATAGGGGTGGATAGACTGATCATGTTGCTAACTGATTCCTATTCAATTCGCGATGTGATATTGTTTCCGACTATGAAGCCGTTAGAGTAAAAGGAAGGTATTAATCATATGTTCCTG
>JAQVDB010000046.1 GCA_028698525.1 Clostridia bacterium | reverse complement strand
TCGGTACAACCCAAACCGACTTGATAGTAGATTATGATGGAGAAGAATCAGTCATACAAATTTAAGTTTTATTAAAATAAATAAAGACCACTTTAAATTTAAAGTGGTCTTTATTTATTCTAGTTGTAATCATTGGAATAAATATTTATTCAAAATGCTCTCTAGCAATTCCTGTCTGCCTGAAGTATTTTTAATCTGATCATTATCTAATGCATACTTTTCCAGTTCCTTAAATCCTACCTTTCGATCTACAATGTCTTTGCCTATGCCTTTGGAATAACTTGAATATCTCTGCTCAATAAACTGATCTATCTTTCCGTCTTGAATGATATTATGTGCGATTCTCAAGCCCTTTGCAAATGCATCCATCCCTGCGATATGGGCATAGAAAAGGTCTACCGGTTCAAAAGAAGCCCTTCTCACCTTGGCATCAAAGTTCAGTCCGCCTGTAGTAAATCCTCCCATCTTCAACACTTCATACATAGCTAGCGTAGTTTGATAAATATCCGTAGGAAACTGATCTGTATCCCAGCCTAACAGTAAATCACCCTGATTAGCATCTACGCTGCCCAGCATCCCGTTGATTCTAGCAATCCTTAAGTCGTGCTGGAATGTATGAGCAGCTAAGGTTGCATGATTTGCTTCTATATTTAACTTAAAGTGCTTATCTAATCCATTCGCCTTCAGAAAACCTATCACTGTAGCTGAATCGAAATCATATTGATGCTTTGTAGGCTCTTTAGGTTTGGGTTCAATTAAAAACTGGCCTTTAAACCCTATCTCTTCAGCATAGTCCACAGCCATTTGGAGGAATCTAGCGAAATTGTCCAGTTCCAACTTTACATCTGTGTTCAATAATGTCTCGTAACCTTCCCTTCCTCCCCAAAACACATAATTCTGCCCTCCCAGCTCTTTGGTTATTTCCATAGCCTTTTTCACCTGAGCCGCTGCATATGCAAATACATCCGCATTACAAGAAGTAGCAGCACCATGTACATATCTCGGATGACCAAAGGCGTTTGCAGTGCCCCAAAGCAGTTTAACTGGGCTGGTACTCATATAATCCTTTATAAGGGCTACTATCTCGTCCAACCTTTTATTTGTCTCTCTCAACGTATCCCCTTCAGGTGCAATATCCCTGTCATGAAAACAAAAATACGGAACTCCCAATTTTTCGCAGAACTCAAAGTTTGCCTCTACTTTTGCTTTGGCAAGTTCCATGGGATCGCTGATATCATCCCAGGGTCTTATAGCTGTACCAGTTCCGAAAGGATCAGCCCCTCTGGCTACATATGTATGCCAATAAGCTACAGCAAACCTTAGATGATCCTTCATCTTCTTTCCACCTATCATCTCATCGGCATTATAGTATTTAAACGCCAATGGATTATCAGAATCACTACCTTCATACTTTATATCAGGAATATCTTTAAAATACTTGTTCATTTTAAACTTCTCCCCTATCACATATTTAAAATATATTTTTATCTATACAAAATCAACTACTTTTAACTTATTTCCCGAATAATAATTTTAGCGGTATTATGGCTGCACCTATAGCAGATGAACCTCTGCCGATTTCTGATGCAACAATTTCTACCTTATTAGCAGGAAAACTAAGAGATTTTCGGCTGGCCACGCCTTTTATCTGGTCCATCACCAAATCAGAATACTTTACAAATTCCTTTCCTAGGACTATCTTGGAAGGATTTAAGGTGTTGATAATATAGGATATTGCAATCCCCAAATATCTGGCCGATTCAGTTAAAATATTCATGGCTATTTGGTCATGGTTTCTAGCGGCTTCCACCAACATATCGATAGTTATATCTTCTACATCTTCCACATTATTTAGCAGGGTACTGCTCCCTTGTCTCACCATTCTTTTCGCCTTTTCCACCATGCTCTTCATTGATGCCAGTGTTTCTAAACATCCATAGTTGCCGCATCCACACTTAGGCCCGTTTTCATCCACTGTAATATGTCCTATCTCTCCAGCACTGCCGCAAACCCCTTTATACAATTTCCCGCCGGCAAATATTCCCGCTCCTATACCCGACTCTATATTGATGCAAACAAAATTTTTTATGTTTTGACAAGCACCTATCCAACTTTCATATATTGCAGACGCCCTAGATTCATTCTCTACATATATAGGCACACCCCAAAACATCTCATGTATACGGCTCTTTAAGTCCACATCCTCCCAACCTAGATTAGGCGCCAGCATCACCTTATCAGTCTGTGCATCTATCAAACCGGGTACTGAAATTCCCAGTCCTAATAATCTTTCTTGTTTTAGCTTATACATCTCCATCATCTGTAGCACTAATTCATACAGCTTTTGAACAACATCATCAAAAACCACCGGGTTTCTCATGCTTAACGCTTCTTTATACTTTAACTGCCCGGTGCTGTCGATAAGCACAATATTGATATAATCTACAGCTATATCCACCCCTATGGAATAATATGAATCAGGCCTCAACTTTAAAAGCATGGGCCTTCTTCCGCCTTTTGATTGGCCTGTGCCTACCTCATGGATATATTCCTTTTCAATAAGTTCGGATACAATGCCCCCTATTGCGGTAGGAGAAAGACCGGTGACTTTAGAAAGTCCTGATCTGGAAATCTCTTCATGTACCCTTATCATATTGAGTATTTGAGCTTGATTATATTTTTTAAGAAATTTATTGTTGCCTGTTTTATTTTTAGTCATTTGAATGCTTCTCCTCAGTCAATCATTTAAAATGCTCGCCAAATCCTTAAAATCTTTTTTAAGAGATTTATATAAGTTCTGATATATTTTGTAATAATTATCATACTTTGGATACAATGTCTTATTGGAATGTTGGGTATTTACAACTTTTATGGCAGCATCACAGGCTTGTTGAACATCATCATAGATGCCCACTCCAACTCCTGCCAATAGCGCTACTCCTAAAGCAGGACCTTCACTGGAATTTATAGTGTTTATGTCCACCCCGAATACATCCGACTGCATCTGCCTCCAAAGAGGACTTCTGCCCCCTCCTCCTGAAGCTCTAACTTCTGTCACTCGGATGCCCATCTGTTTTATTATCTCCAGGCAGTCCCTTAAACTATACACAACACCTTCCATGATAGCCCTTATCATGTCCTGTTTTTGATGCTTTGCAGAAAGACCGAAAAACACCCCTTTTGCGTCTGGGTCCAGATGTGGTGTCCTTTCACCCATCATATATGGAAGAAACATTAACCCGTTACATCCAGCCTCTACATTCTCTGCTTCTTTATCCATGAGCACATAAGGATCCACTTTCATCAACTCTGCTGTTCTTTTTTCTTCAATACAGAAATTATCTCTAAACCATTTCAAGGATAGTCCTGCCCCTTGGGTCACGCCCATCACATGCCAAGTATTAGGAACTGCATGGCAAAAGGTGTGAACCCTGCCCTTTGGATCTATGCTCACATCCTGGGAATGTGCAAACACCACCCCTGACGTACCAATGGTAGAAGATATAACCCCGGGCTTGACAATTCCATTTCCTACAGCACCTGCTGCCTGATCCCCTGCACCTCCTACCACTGGAGTTCCCTGTTTGAGACCAGTTAGTTCAGATGCAGTTTTATTTATTACACCCGTTATTTCCTGAGATTCATACAGTTGTCCCAACATCTGCTTATCTATGCCTAGTTTTTGCAGCACCTCATCGCTCCACTGTCTTGCAGGTATATCCATAAGCTGCATCCCGCTGGCATCCGATACTTCGGTGGCAAACTCCCCTGTCAATTTAAATCTGATATAATCTTTAGGAAGCAATATCTTTGCTATTCTCTCATAGATGTCAGGCTGATTATTCTTCACCCACATGATTTTAGAAGCTGTAAAACCAGTGAGAGCCGGATTGGCTGTTATCTGGATAAGTCTGTCTTTACCTATAATAGAAGTTATCTCTTCACATTCAGCTGCACTCCTCTGATCGCACCAGATTATAGCCCTCCTCAACACATTGCAATCTTTATCCAGCAAAACCGCCCCATGCATCTGCCCAGAAAGACCTACACCTTTCACGTCTGAAGCATCAATCCCACTTTTATAAATTACACTCTTTATGGAATTGTATGTAGCTTTCCACCAATCTTCAGGATCCTGTTCCGCCCATCCCACCTTTGGCTGATATAACGGATATTCTTCAGACGAGCTGACTACCGTATTCCCTTTCTCATCAAAAAGCACTGTTTTTGTAGCAGATGTACCGATATCGATACCTAACAAAAAAGCCAAAAGAAATCCCCCCTCTTAGTTGTTTTTTATACCTTATTAATAAGTATATTATATTTTCCCTTATTATTCAATATGAAAGCTCTATATAACGACCTTTTTTAATGTCTTATTACTAACTCCTTAAAAATTAGCCATAACATACAATTGCACTTTATATAAATAATATGCTTAAAACAAAACTTTAGTATATATTTGTACTTAAGTATATAAAGCTTGATTTATCATAATAAAGGAGTATAATATAATCAATGTTATTTATTGTATTTATCTTTGCAACTATTTTTACATATCATTGAGGTACTCATCTTACGCTCTTCACATGATTGCTGTTTAGAATATGCAAATTTCCATCTTAAAACCGTCAATATTCATAATACCAAACTCTTTTTAAAATTTTATAGAACTTTTTATGAATTCTTATATTAAAAAAATGGAGGGGAGTTCATGGAAAAAAGTAATTTTAAGGTATACCCTTACAGATGGGTAGTACTTATATCCTTCATGTGTATATTTGCAGCTCAGAATATAATGTGGATAACTTTTGCTCCTATCACAGGAGAAGCAGCTAAGTTCTACGGAGTATCTGACCTGCAAATAGGCTTGTTATCTATGGTTTTCATGATTACGTACATAATAATTTCAGTGCCTGCCTCCTGGGTTATAGACACATACGGATTCCGCAAAGGAGTTGGTGTGGGTGCAGTTTTAACCATTATTTTTGGTCTATCCAGGGGGATATTTGCTGATAATTATACCCTAGTATTGATCTCTCAAATCGGCATATCCATCGGGCAACCATTCATTGCCAATGCAATAACTACCATGGCATCCAGGTGGTTTCCTCCGGATGAAAGGGCAACCGCTTCCGGGTTAGGTACTCTATCCAGCTACATAGGTATAATTGTAGGGATGATGTTAACTCCATGGCTGGTATTGAAATACGGAATGTCGGTAATGCTTTTAGTAAACGGCATCATCGCAGTAGCTTGTGGTCTGATATTCGTCATCTTTGCAAGAGAACGCCCTGCATCATCCTCTTATCCTCCTGAACAGGAGGAAAAACCATTAGCCATGGAGGGGCTCAAACATATACTTCACGATAAGAATTTCCTGCTACTGATGTCTGTATTTTTTATCGGATTGGGCACATTCAATGCCATTTCAACCTGGATTGAAAATATTGTAAGGCCTAAAGGGCTCTCCATAACACAAGCCGGTATGATAGGCGGGGCATTGGTATTAAGCGGTATTGTAGGTGCTATAATTATTCCTTCAATATCAGACCGTATCCGCAAACGACGTCCATTGATGGTTATTTCATTTGCCTGTTCTATTTTAGGATTAGTGGGTTTAGTATTTTCGTCTATTTATTGGGTATTGATAGCATCAGCTTGCATTTTCGGATTCTTTATACTAGGTGTGGGACCTATAGGCTTTCAATATGCTGCCGAGATCACCAGTCCAGTCCCAGAAACAGCATCAAATGGTATGTTGATGCTGTCAGGACAAATATCAGGGATCCTGTTCATATATGGGTTGGATCTGCTTAAAAACAAAGCAACTGGTTCAATGACATTACCATTGAGTATAATAATTTGTCTTCAAGTATTGGCAGTAGCCATATGTGCAACATTGAAAGAATCTAATATGATGATCCAAGTCATAGAAACCGACGATAAAAAGCAATCAAATATTACTATGTGAAAATAAACCAACTATTTATAATATAATTCAGTATACATGAATAAACTACAGTATAACCATCAATGGAATTGCTCCGGACTTAGCAAAAAAATAACTTGAATTTAAACCATTTGATAATAGACTTGGATGCTATTGAGTATAGCTAGATATGATAATCTTAAAATACCAGTCAAACTATCACTGACTGGTATTTTTTATGCTTATTATCACATATATTAACCTGTTTTTTGTTCTTTTACATAATCAACATAAACAGCTATAAGTATAACAAGGCCTTTGACTATATACTGCCAAAATGAATTAACTCCCATCAGATTAAGTCCGTTATTTAAAACCCCTATTATCAGCCCTCCAATGACTGTTCCGCCGATCTTGCCTACTCCACCGCTCATACTAGTGCCGCCAAGTACAACAGCAGCAATAGCGTCCATTTCTGCACCCTGCCCCGCTGTAGGCTGCCCGGAAAACATTCGAGAAGCCAAAACAATCCCTGAAATAGATGCCAACAATCCGGCAAGAGTATATGCAAAGAAAATCACTCGGTTGATTTTGATACCTGAAAATTCAGCTGCTTGCCTATTGCCTCCCACTGCATATATATATCTTCCTAGTTTGGTCTTATACATTATAATAATGCAAATAAATAAAATAACTATAAGATAAATAACAGGCATAGGAATTTGACCTAAATAGCCCGATCCTATAAAGTTAAAATCGTCTGACATAACCCTGATAGGTTGCCCATCTGTATACACATAAGAAGCACCCCGGGCAATATTCATTGTTGCCAATGTAACAATAAAAGGTGGTATAGTAGTTTTCGCCAAAACAAATCCATTTATAGCCCCTATCAATGTGCCTGCTATCAAACCCATAATGATAGCAGAAACCACCGAATAGCCATCAAATGCTATAAGACCACCTGTTACCACCCCCGACAAAGCTATAACAGAACCTACAGAAAGGTCTATCCCTCCTAATATTATTATGATAGTCATACCACACGCAATATAAAGATTGGTCGATACTTGTCTAAGCACATTTAAAAGGTTTTTCTGGGTTAAAAATACCGGAGAAATAATAGCTAGAAAAGTACAGATTATAAAAAAACCTATGAGTATTCCCAAATTATCTTTTAAAAACGTTAAAATACCATCAATAAATCTTTTTAAAAAACTCTTACGAACAACATCATCTGTAACTACCCTATTTGGCATTGTCATTATTCATTACCTCCATTCAGCTAGTAATATACCTGTGCCGAACTACATCTCTTGTGTTGCCAGATGCATTATTTTTTCTTGTGATAGTTCGTCTCGTTCTAGATAGCCGGCTATGCGCCCATTAGACATGACTACCACTCTATCGCTCATATTTATGACCTCTGGAAGTTCAGAAGAAACCATTATGATGGATACTCCTCTTGAAGCTAAATCATTCATAATGACATATATCTCAGCTTTGGCCCCTACGTCCACACCCCTAGTTGGTTCATCAAGTATAAGGATTTTAGGATGTGTTGCGAGCCATCTGCTGATCACAACCTTTTGCTGATTGCCACCACTTAAATTGTTCATTATTTGATTTAAACTGGGAGTTTTGATAGACATCTCTTGAACATATTTATTTGCTATCTCCTCCTCTTTGTTTGTATCTACAGAAATACCCTTAATAAACTGTTCCAGCACTTTGATAGTCATATTATATTTGACACTTTGTTCTGGAAATAGAGCTTCCAGTTTGCGATCTTCAGGAACAAGCACCACCCCATAATCCATAGCATCATTTGGGCTCTTAATTTCTGCTTTCTGATTTTCTATCCAGATTTCGCCTGATGTGATAGCATCTATTCCAAAAATACATTTCATAACCTCGCTCCGTCCAGCGCCTACCAATCCAGCGAAACCCAATATCTCACCTTTTTTAACGTCAAAGTTTATATCCCGCAATGTATCTTCGCTAGATAGATTCTTGATTTCCATGACAGTTTCTGTTGAATCATTATAAGTCCTAGTATAATAATGTTTTAATTCTCTCCCTACCATCATGTTGATCAGTTCTTCTGTAGTGGTCTCTTTAGTCACTCTAGTGCCTATATACTCTCCATCTCGCAGAACAGTTACCCTGTCAGAGATTTCTTTAAACTCAGACATTCTGTGGGAAATATAAATTATCCCCACTCCCTGATTTCTTAAACGCTGAATGGTCTTGAATAAACTCGAAACTTCTTTTTCTGAAAGAGAAGAAGTTGGCTCATCCATAACAAGAATCTTAGCATTAAAGGATATTGCTTTGATAATTTCAACCATTTGCTGATTAGCCACAGTTAAATCTCGTATTTTCATGGTAGATCGAATTCCCAAGTCAAACTCATCTAAAAGCTTTTGTGCATCTTCTTGCATTTTTTCTTTATCGATAAATCCTGCTTGATTGACAGATTCCCGACCAAGAAATATGTTCTCTGCAACTGTCATATCCGGTACAAGGACTAGATCTTGGTGGATAATGCTTATTCCATTATCTTGTGCATCCTTCACACTCTGGATATTTACTTTTTTACCGTCAATAAATATATCTCCCTTATCAATTGAATATATACCTCCCAGCACCTTAATAAGCGTGGACTTGCCTGCACCATTTTCACCTAAAATACCATGAATCTCTCCAGCCTTCAGCTCAAAATCCACACTTTTTAATGCATAAACACCGGGAAACCTTTTGTGAATATCTTTCATACGGAGAAGTATTTTTTGTTCCAACTATTTCACCTTCTTTCGGAAAGAATATCTATAAGGGGCAAGAAAGTTTGTCTACATTATCTTTTGATAAGTAAGCAAACTTTCTTACCCTGTTTAAAAGTATGTTCTACTACATATTCTAAATATCAAAGGCTTGCTGTCTATTGCCATCCGTCAGTGCCGTATTCAGACACATTATCTTTATTGATCATGAATGTTTCTACAGGTGTCCTCTCTTCATAGGGTTCCCCATTTAAAATCTGATACGCTACTTCTACAGACTGAACCCCTATGGATATAGGTGACTGAGCCCCCGACCCAACAAACTGACTATCCTCTGAAGCAATTTCAGCTTTTGCTTCTGGCGACCCGTCTACGCCGTAAATCAATATATCAGGCAGGTTTGCAGCTTTACATGCAGCCAATGCTCCAAGGGCTGTAGGATCATTGCCGCCCATAATAGCTAGGATATCCGGATGGGCCTGAAGTATATCTTCTGTGATTTTGAGTGAAGTTTGAAGGTCGCCTTTTGCGTCTTGTTGTGCTACAATTTCAAATCCTTTGCCTTCAATAGCTTCCATGAATCCCTCAATTCTGTCATTCACCGAGTTCATTGTCGGGGAGTCTAAAACCACAATCTTGCCTCCATCAGGAAATCTGCTCACTAAATCCTCCCCACAAACTCTACCAGCATTCTTGTTGTCTGATCCTACATATGCTGTGACAAAATCCATATCTTTTACTTCTGTGTCAAAGTTAATTATAGGAATACCTGCTTCTTCTAAAGCTACAAGAGCTGGCCTGATGCCTTCCCAGTCCACCGGGTTAAGGAATATGGCATCTATGCCCTGGGTAATAAGGTCTTCAATTTGATTGATTTGTTTTGATACATCCATAGCTGGATCTGTAGTGATAAGTACATCACCATTTTCCTCTACTTTGTCTCTGATAGACTTTTCAAGGATAATAAAGAATGGGTTGTTCATAGTCATACAAGTATAACCAAATGTCAGCTGCTCTTTATCCTTATCCTTTGTTTCATCACCAGATGGTTGTTTGTCAGATGCCCCGTCAGATACTTCATCAGGTGTTTTATCATCTGCTGGTTCTCCTGCGTTAGAACATCCAACGAAAAGAGCACCCACTAAAACAAACACTAAAACAATTGACAAAATCCTCCTCATATAAATCCCCCTCTTGTTTTATTATTGATTTCATTATATAATTGAACAAATAGCAAATAAACTGAATTTTGTCACAATTTTTATATTATATTTGTCATTATAAATGTGACAAATATAATATAAAGCAAATATCTCAATAGATTATTTTTTGTATCTCATCTTTTATCTGTTTTATTCCTTCTCTAGCATCTAAATCCTGGGCAATTATTTGAAAAACCTTTTGATCCATCAATTGTTTTAATTGACTGTAAAGCTTGAAATGTGGCTCCACATAAGAATTTTCGATTATACCATCTAAAAAATCAGCATCAATTATTTTGTCCTGCATCTCTCCTACATTGCGAGCATAGATATCCTGTACCACTTGTTGATTGGTAGGAAGTGTATATGTGAGTTCCCATACTTTGTGCTGAATTTCTTCTTTGTTGGTTATAAACTTAATAAACTCATATGCCATATCTTTTTGTTTTGATCTTGAACTAATCCCAATTTGAACTGTATAAAGTTTAGAAGAACTATTCCCTCTTGGACCTTTAGGTAGTGGAATGGCCTCCCATTCAAATTTTTCATACTTCAAAATACGATAGGGATAACTGCCGTACGCTCTATACTCCGGCAATGTAAAAGTTTTAAACGCTACTTTCCCTTTATCGAAATAATCCTCTGTGACAACTATACCTTTATTAAGTTTATAGATTTTCTTCATAAACTCAATAGTTTCAAATAATTCATCATCATTAAAAGCAATACTCTTCCCATCATCTGTAAACAATGAATGGCCATTGGTATAAAAAGCATGATCCCAGTCATATCCATACACTCCAAACTGGTCCAAAAACCCATCCCCATCTAAATCTTTTGTAACAGCTTTACAAATTTCATAAAAGTTATCCCATGTCCATTCTGTTTCATCGATATCAATACCTTCTTGCTCCAATAAAGTTTTGTTTACTACCATAAATGATGGAGCAATCTCGAAAGGCAATGTATATTGATTGCCATAATATTGTCCAGCGTGTAAAGATTTGGGGTAGAATCTCTCTTCATGGAAATCTTTATCTCGCTGAATATAAGGTGTTAAATCTTCAAACAAACCGATAGATGCATATGTATTAAAATCCTCTTCTAAAACAAGAAAGATATCCGGTTCTTCCCCCTTTAGTACTCGTTCAGCAAACCATTCAGAATAGTGCTGTATCAACGTGCCTGTTTTTAATTCCACCTGTACATTATCATATTGCTCTTCAAACAACCTTACCGCCTCATCATAAACACCATACGCTTCTTTTTGAGGCACATTCCAGCTATTACCGGAATGTAAGGCAAACTCTAATACAGTAGGCTTATCGATTCTATATTTAAGATAAGCAAGGCTTCCAACCACTATAAGCACAATACCTATATATATTAATATTCTTTTTAAATGATTGCTGCTCATAGCTCCTCCTCTATATTTTTTAGCATGATACCCGATTGCAAGGCAAATATAGCGATTTGGGTTCTATCTCTCAAATCTAATTTTTTAAGAATGTTGCTGATATAATTACGTATAGTCCCCTCGCTATAGTGCAGCTCTTTTGTGATTTCCTTATTGGATAAACCTCTTCCAATCAATTGAATAATCTTAATCTCATTTTTTGTAAGAGATTGAATATCTTGATCTTCAACTCTGCTGACCATGCTGGATTTGGCTAGCTTGCCGAAAAGTACAAGCACTTTTTTTGCTATATCAGGGTCAATTGAAGCACCATTATTGTAAACTGTTATAATCGCTTTAATTAACTCTTGTTTAGAAATACCTTTAAGAAGAAAACCATCTGCGCCATTTTTTAACGATTGATAGATATATTCATCATCATCAAAGGTTGTTAAAACAATGATTTTTATAGTTTTATAATGTTCCTTAATAATTCTAATACATTCAACGCCCTTGATCCCAGGCATTCGGATATCCATCAATATAACATCTGGTTTATATTTCTTGGTCATCTCAATCGCTTCCCTGCCATTTGCAGCACTGCCTACTACTTCTAAGGTGTCATGAGCATTTAGCATAAGCGTCAAACTCTCCCTGATAAGCTCCTGATCGTCAACAATTAAAACTTTAATCATAAACTAATCCTCCATCTTGTTGGAATAGATACCAGTGTAGTAAAACCCCTATTTTGGACTGATTGAAATTCAACCTGTCCACCTAACATCCTTATCCGTTCTTCTATGTGCATTAATCCGAAACCTTTGCTTATTGCTTGACAGCCTTTTCCATTATCTCTCACCTTAATTATAAGTTCATCATGTTTAAATATTAAATCTACCCTAACATATGTAGCCTTACCATGTCTCAAGGCATTAGTAATGCTCTCCTGAATCACCCTATAGACCGCTTGTCCTTCGTCATTTTTCATCTTCAATTCCTGGCCCTCAATATGCAAATCAATTTGAGTACCCGAAAAGGTGTTGAGTTCTTCTACTAATTGTTTTATAGCTGGTATAAGGGCATATTTTTCAATACTGTCTACTTTTAATTCTTTTACTGACCGTCTTACATCAACCAAGCCTTTTTGGGATATTTCTCTTATTTTGATTATGTGTTTTTTTGCTTTTGGCGGGTTAGAATCAATTAAATCTAAACATGCCTCTATCCCAGTTGTAATACTTGTTAAGGAATGACCTAATATATCATGAATTTCCCTTGCAAGACGATTTCTCTCCTTCATTTTGGCCATCTCTGCAGATTTTTTTGTATATATTTCAAGCTTTTCGTTTGCTACCTTTAATTCTTCTACTTTCTCTTTTAACTTATTGTTAAGATCTATATATTCTTTGTTTTCACTTATTTTAGCTTGTATGAGAAATAAAAAGAAAGAGATAAATAAAATCAGATTAAAAGAATCCATAGTATTCTTTAGACTGTAGAAATAAATTTGTGTTTGAGAACTATAAAAATTGATATAATGTTGTAGAGATACAATGTTCATCTTAACATTCAAAAAATCATAATCCAGGACAATAAAACATATCAAAGTGATTGAAAAAAATAAAATTCTTATGCTCAACCAAGGTATGTGTAGAAAAACACTAGCCACTATAAATAGAAAAATTCCTTTATAACTAAAGTTGATATAATAAGTTATAAGAGTGCATAATATTAAATCTAAAAAGAATAATACAATCAATAACCATTTATTTGTAGCTTGCAAATTATCCTTTACGATGCTTGAAGCACCAAGCAAAACTAGAAATATCATACAATAGGTTGGAACCTTACTTGGTATAATTGGCAGGTATTTGGCTAGTTCAAGAAATTGACGTGCTTGGAAATTATCGCATATTCTATAGGAAGTAGTATATATTGTAACGGCCATAAAGCTAATGATAATAAAGTTGGTGAGATACATGCCTATATGAATCAATTTCACACGGGTTTCTTTATTAATTTTTAATGCCCCCTTTTACCAAAAAAATTGTATAAAAAATCGGACATTGTTGATGGTCGTTATATATATTATAGCTTAAAACTGGAAATTATGTAGCATATTTTTAAGTCGGATTGTTTCATTATGCCGTATTGCACCATAAAAAATTCGGGCCGACATCCGTCAAATGTCAACCCGAATTTTATATCCATGATCTTACACTTTTAAAAACCTACTTATTTCCTATTAGCATCCCAAATATTTAGATATAATCTCTATGTATTGCATATAAAATATTAAAACCTTCTGAATAGAGTTAAATACGATTTTATCATCTATTTGTTGATATTCATGCACTAATATATTCCTCAGTCCTGTAGATGGAGCAATTTCAAGAGCAAAATCCATATCCAATACATCATTTTCTGCTAAATCTATAAATGAATTAAAATAATCTTGTGCTGGTTCCGCCTTTATTTTTCTTAAAATCATATTGTTTATGTCAGTGGCGCACTCTACGATCAATTGAATTTCTCTTTCTATAGCCCTTCTTCTAAATACATCATCTAAATATATTTGTAAGGTAAGCCCTTCTTCTATTTTTTTTAATTCTTTATAATATTTCATAAGTATTCTTAATTTTTTGCATATAACTGCATTATCAACCATCTTCAAGCAACTCCTTTATTTCCTGTGAAATTTGTTTGAGTTGTTCTTCAATCACAGGCTTTAACTCATAAAACCTTTTGATATAAAATAAACTGTATCTCTCAAATATCCCATTTTCTTCTTCATAAAGCACCCTACCATTTAAAGCAACCTCCCGCCGTAATATAGGTTCTGCCTTTTTCAAATCGATAAGGTCTATCTCACTCTTTCTGTGATATTTAATTAAATCTTCCAGCATTTCCAGTTTATCTTTAGACGATATTTCTCCATATGAAACAAAAGCAATATCTATATCACTATCTCTATTATAATACTCCGTCTGATAGCTCCCGAAATAAACAAAAAAGACAATTCCATATTGCTGTGCAATTTGTTCAATTGTTTTGTTGAATTTGTACTTTGTCATTCATACCACTCCGAGTTGATCTTTCTTTTATATAATCTATTCAGATACCATATACACTATATTATACCATGCTAGTAAATAAAAATCATACAATAAAAGTTATCTATTTAGGCAAACATCATTCAAATATATCCAATAAAAAAAGGGTCAAGCCCAACATCTATGCTCAGATGTTAAACTTGATCCTCATCAATCTAAACTCATACTTTATTCAACAAATCCACATATGGACTGTAGTCTAGTTTTGGACGCGGTTCCAGGGATATATATAATTCTATGAAACCCTTATTTATCCTGCGTTCTTGTCTGCCGGCTATAAGTCCCTTTATAATCTCTCCCTGAGATACATATTCCTTGATCCCATCTCTTATGTTATCCTCTACATCCGAAGATGCTATCACTGCCCTATTTGCGCGTATGCTACCTTTCCTGCCGGATACCAGCATATCTTCAGGTGAAAAATCCGCCCATACAGAATATTGCAACGTGCTTTTTATGGCATGTGGGGGCGCCCAGTCCACCAGTATAGGATCGCCTGCCTGTGGGGTATCATACAACCCACTTATGTATGCTGCACAGTGGTCCATATGCTCTCTATATCCGTTGGGTATCACTGTTCTAGTTATCTTTAAATCTCTCAATGTAGTAATCATCTTTTTAGAGACGCTCTTATCTCCATATTCAGGTTCCCAGGCTATGCTCCTTATAGCAGCAAAATCATTATAATCAAACCTTACTATTTTATCCTCCGATACACCTATCTTTTGGTATGCTTTAACGGTTTCCTTTTGCCTTATGTCTACTATAGTATCCTTTTGCTCTATTTTACTGTATCCTCCGTCCCCATTGCAAAATATAACTATATATGCATTACCCTTATTTTCTTGTACCGCTTTTATAAGATAGCCTGCACCTATTATCGCATCATCATCATGAGGAGATAAAATCGCCACATTTTCTTTTCCCGGTTCCCATCCGGGAAAAATATCATTTATATCTTGACTCATAGCATCGGTATCAAAATCATAATACTTAATGCTCATAGGTATCTCCTTCCGCTTTTATTTAGTTACATTCTGGCTCTAATGGACCTGCAAGCTCTTTCATGAAGAATAGTTTCCCGGGCAATGTAGGCATGTATGTAGATGTAATCCACATGCTAGGGCCATATCTCAATGTAGTCCATAGGGACATTCCCTGCCACATCATTCCCCTTCCCAATGTTCCATCACAGCCGCCTATTGTGCTGTCCGAATCTAAGAATAGGCCAGGGCCTACTGTGTTTGAATAACAGGGCACCAGTGTAGTTCTGCTCTTAAAGCTGGTAATGGCATTTTGTTCTATAGTCAATGGATGCAGTTTGGCCCCTATTCTGTGGGTTTGGGATTTCCATTCTTGTTCGCTGTTAAATTCAGCTGCAAAGTGTGGCTCCCAGAATGCTATATGGCATACTCTGCCGATTCCATAGACTGTTACCAGTTTTGCTCCTTTGTCTTTCAGTTCACCTATTTTGTCTGCATATGTCGGAAGGTTGTCTTTTGTTGCAAAGTTTCTCTGATTTTCAGGCACTGTGAGTTCTCCAAGCGGTCCGTAGAAAGCATCTTCCATTGCGTTTTGGAAAGCTCCTGGGTTGGTGGGCTCTAATGTATTTCCGTCCTTGTCGCTCCATTCATCCATGTTGAAGCCGTATACATGGGATGCGTCTATTCCCCATTCCTTTAAGAAGAATATTGCCCACTTGTACATTCCCATAGGCCCTACCGGCAGTATCAGCGCAAGGCTTCTTCCTGCTTCTTTGGTCTTTCTTATCTCCATGGCTATTTCGTGTCCCATAAAAGCGTTGAACTCATGGATGTTGTCACAGGGTATCGGCTTGAAATCATCGTTCCAAAAATCCTGTCTTTGGGTTATTTCTTCCGGTGCGTGGCTACAGCATTGGTCAATCCTTTCCATGTTCCAACCCTCCGGAAAGAATCCCTCCAGCATTGAACCTTTTACAGTATCAAGAAAATTCATTGACAATTCCCCCTCGTATAATATTTTATTTAATAAATTTAAAATTTCCTTTAATAGCTTATATTCATTATTCTAAAACCTGATTT
>JAQVDB010000045.1 GCA_028698525.1 Clostridia bacterium | reverse complement strand
CGCAACAGATCAGTTATGACTGCTTTTGACAGCGAGGATGGATTGTCGGCATCAATATCAGCGATCAATATATGTGCAACCATGACTACATCAGCACCGTTTTTTATTGCCTCATCAAAAGGAACTAATTCAAAATCCTTAAGTCTTTGCAAGGGATGGTTTAAAATAGGCAGTCCTATATGTGAATCTACAGATGTATCTCCGTGTCCTGGAAAATGTTTGACTACCGGAATAACACATTGTTCTTTAATTCCTTTCATTTCCTGAATTGCCAGCCTAGCAACAAGCTCCGGCTGTGTGCCGTAAGCTCTATCAGCTATCACAGGGTTATTAGGGTTGCTGTTTATGTCCAATACAGGGGTGAGCGCCATATTGAAGCCAAAGGAGCCTATTCTCTCGCCGATAATGCTACCTATTTTAAACGCCAAATCTTTGCTATTAATATTTCCTATAGTTTGCTTGCTGGGGATTTTAACAAATTCAGATGGCATCCTGGTCACTCTCCCGCCTTCTTCATCTACGGATAATATCAAAGGCAGACTACTTGTATTTATTTGTTTTAATGAGTTGATCAATGATAATAACTGATCAGAATCTTTGATATTGCGTTCAAAAACAATCAATCCACCTATATGATGATTTTGAATCAGTTCTTTTATGTCATCGTTTATGCTGTATCCTTCAAAGCCCAACATGAGCATTTGTCCTATCTTTTCATCTATAGTCATTTCTTTTATTTTTTCTTCTATAGGATCTGAAATTTGCTGGTTATCTTCCGGTACTTGCATATCCTCACCCTCAGATTCATTTTCATCAATATTTGAACGGTCATCTTCCCATTCATTCCTTTGCCCTAAAATACTGCAGCTGATAAAGAGAATGAATATTAGTGCACAGAGTAAAAATATCATAATTTTATTAAACATGACTGCTCAATGTCCCCCCTAGCATATGTTGCGGTTATTTTACACTATATTATATCATTACCGTTTTACTCTTGATTAGTCAAGAAATGTATGGTAAAAATATTATATATGATAATAAATTCCGGTGTATTACAATATAGCTTTATTATATATTGTGGGAATGATTATAGTAAATGAAAGGAGGGGACGAGATGGCAGATATAAATGAGATTATGAACTGGACATTTATAGCTGAGACAAAACCCCCAAAAGAAGTAGAGCAGATACTTATAGAAGGAGAGGTTGTTGAGCTGGCATATAAAACTATTCGTGATGTAGCAGTAGTGACTAACAAAAGAATAATAATAGCGGATAAACAGGGTATCACTGGAAAAAAGGTAGAGATATATACAATACCTTTTAAATCCATTGTGATGTATTCCACAGAGAATGCAGGGCATATAGATTTAAATGCCGAGTTGGAATTATGGACCAGGGTTGGCAAGTTTAAGCTTAATATCAGAAAAGGTGTGGATATCCGCAGGTTAGACAGGATTATCGCTCAAAGTATTCTATAATGTCAAATTACTCACATTACATAAGCTGCTCGGTCATTGATGATTGTATCTATACAGCGAAACATATTGAAGGAGAACAGCAGTTTAAATCCATGCATACCTTTTTTGTTGATCTTGTTCAAATAAGCGACGGAGATAAGATTGAGGAGTACATTGTCAAGCCATGTACAGATCTATTCGAGGGTAAGTCTATTGTCAAAAAAGGCGCATATTTGATGTTGTAATATGCAATCAACCACGACCAAACCTAATTTGGAGATTGATACACAAAACTTTTCATACTTTTAAAATTTTATTTGTTTAATTATACTTGACCAGTTAAAAACTGTACTGTTATGGATACTACCACTACAATCAAAGATACAATGAAACCGAGAATCATAGGTTGTATGCCTGCTTTCATCATTTTTTATAAAATTGGTTTTTAGTCCTATAGCGGACAAGGCCATGGTCATCATAAATTTGCTAATTTGACCTAAAGGGTTATGTAAGCTTGCAGGGATAAAACCTATAGTATTTAATATGGTACTCAAAACAAATAATAGTATAAACCATGGGAATATTTTTTTGACATCAATAGATTTTTTTTCTGTTGTAAAACCTGTTTTTGATTGCTTATACCCTGCAACTGCAGAGAACATCAGGGCAATATAATAAATAAAACAAGGATTTGCATGAGATCTGCAAATCCTTGTTTTTGGCGGAGAGAGAGGGATTCGAACCCTCGGTACGCTATAAACGTACACACGATTTCCAGTCGTGCGCCTTAGACCAGCTCAGCCATCTCTCCATACCACTAAATTATCCTTTTGTCTACTATAAATAGCGCAAATATTATATTACTATATCTAATGGCGGATGTCAATAGTTTGCAAGAATTTAAGGGAAAACTGTTTTATGCGTTGCTCGGCTATTGCTTTGAGAAAGGCTGCATAAAAGTTGCAGTAGTAGTCAACAATATCATATATATCCCAAATAGAGGGAGGTTGATCATTTTATGAAGTCGCAGCAAAGTTTTATATGGTTGTTGATTGCTATTGTTATTTTTGCTAGTGCATGTAGTTTTAGAAAGGATAAATCCCAACAGCCTGTACCACAACAAGAAAAAAGCCAGCAAAAAAAGGAAGAGCAAATAGAACAGCCTTCTGACGAGGACAGTGATAAAAATATTGTTCCAGATAGTGAGCGGGATAAAGCTGTCGAGGAAAATATAAATGCTGAAGATCTTGATGAAGATATTCAATTCACTCGGGTAGCTCAAAAAGATAATGGAACATTGGGTGAGAGCGGAATTTCTCAGCAGGAGGTAGATCAAGCGAGGAAGGACACCGATGAAGAAGATACCATCAAGGTTACTCGCCAATTTAATACTCAGCTTCCTGAAGGAATGGAGATGGGGCTTAAATATGACAGATATCCCATCAGTTTTGATTACTTTCTTGTGACTGATGAGCCTGTCAATGTGAGGAAGACACCTTCAATGGATGCCCCTGTAGTTTGTAAAGCAACCTATGGGCAAAAGATGGCACTTTATAAGGAAGTTGAAGGAGATATGCCGGCTAATAAGAATTCAAATATATGGTATAAGGTTTCATGTAAACATCAGGATGAGATTATAACAGGATATATATATTCAGCATTAGGAGAACCCAGAGTATTCCAATTTCAAAGTATGCTTGAGCATCTGAATGTTTTAAAGCAAGAGGTAGATAATAATAACACAGCATTTATCAACAATTATAAAAACTACCATGGGCTACCTCCTCTATACAACGGTCAATCTGTTGACAAATACGGTTATCGTCAAAGCCAAAGTGCAGCTGGATACCTGCAGCCTGATGTTTCCTCAGAGTTCAGATACTTTCCTGATGGTACTTTATGCAGCATTCTAGGGGAATCTTCTGGATTTATCAAAATAAGAGCTATCGGTCATGATGGAGAGTATTGGGTACAAAAAAAATACATAAATCAAGAGATAGCCATGCCTGAACTCACTAAAGTGGTGGTAATAGATCGTAGATTCCAGAATCAAGGGAGTTTTGAATATGTCAATGGTAGATGGGTTCTAGTTTCCTATACTTTCTCTACCACTGGAAAACAAGGTCCTAATTCATTAGAAACGCCCCTGGGGAATTATATGGTGATTCAAATAAGGGATAAGCTATTTTACCTAGGAGATGAAACTACCGAGATTGTAGGATATGCCCCTCATGCTATTCGTTTTTCGGCGGGGGGATATATACATGGAGTTCCTGTTCAATATGTAGAACAAAATGGTGAAAAGGTAGATCCTGGACAACAGGAATATCTACAGACTATCGGGACTGTTCCACGTTCCCATATGTGTGTGCGTAACTATACAAGTCATGCGGAATTTCTCAGCAATTGGCTGGAGATCGGTAAGAGCGCTGTAATTGTAATAGAATAAGAGTTAAAAAAGCAACCGATCCCCTGCCATGTTATATGCTTTCATAAGATTATACCTGGATATTTTGAATCAATTTTTTATATCTATACCCCCGAACAACACCAAACATTTTACTTTTAACAATGGAGCGTCTTTCACATCCATATTGATATCTGTATTATTGCTCCACCCTCCGAATATGGGTATTCCGGTAGCCTCTACTCTCCAATTATCAGGGACCTTTATTTCGATTCCACCAAATATAGTTGTAAGGTCGAGTACAACTTCTTCTTCTGCTAACTGTGCACCACGCAAATCTATATCTGCTCCTCCAAATATTGCAAATATGTTTCCACCACTAAATTGTTGAGAAATGTTTTTATTTTCTATACCGGAGAACATTACGAAATGGTCTATAGTGTTATCGCTTATCTCAGGTTTTTTATTTTCTAAAGCTCGTGCAAAGATGATCCAGAATCCGAAAAGTATTATCAAGATGGGCCAAAAATATTCAGATAGGTTTATAGGCAATATGTTTGACTTTTTTAGTTGTATATATGCCGCTATTATCATTAAAAAAAGTCCTGTAGTTAATGGCACTAATTTTTTAATCAATTGTACAGCAATGATGACAATAATTATCATAGGCCAGTAGCTGCCTATCAATAAACCGAACTCAAGTATATGCAGCTTTTGAAGAATGATACCGATACCTGCTGCAATAAGTATTATGCCGAGGATATTACGTCCTTTCACATCAATCCCTTCTTTCATATTATTCTAATCTATATAATATTGGAAATTGTGGTTTTATTCAACAAAAATATTATTGTAATTTTAGCCGAATATTCATGAGCAATTCATTTATCTTGTATACAAGTTCCTATTAGTTATTTTAATCCAAACTTTTATTAAGGGTGTATATGATACCTATAGCTGCGACTTAATGTGCCGCACTATACATCTAGCATTTATATAATATAGTGCGGCAGATTGCGGAGCACGGAAGGTATCATATACACCCGATATCGCTAAATTACAAGTCCCATACACAAAACAATCATATTTGAATAATATAAAATAATGATATTTTTTTATAAATAGAAAGGTGGAAGGAAAAATGAATTATTATGTACCAGCAGGTGCTCATAAGCTGCCGCCTTTACCATATAGTTACGATGCATTGGAACCTGTTATAAGTTCTGAAACTTTGAAAATACACCATGATAAACATCATAAATCCTATGTAGAAGGATTGAACAATGCAGAACTAAAATTGGTGCAGGCTAGAAGAGAGAGGGATTTTTCTCTTGTAAAACACTGGGAACGGGAATTGGCATTCAACGGTTCAGGACATATATTGCACAGCATATACTGGACGATAATGGCTCCCATAGGACAGGGCGGTTCTCCCGGGAATGCAACCTGTACTCAGATAAGCAGCTACTTTTGCAGTTTTAATGCCTTCAAGGAGCAGTTTAAAGAAGCTGCAGCAAAGGTAGAAGGGTCCGGGTGGTGTGTGTTGGTGTGGAATCCTGCCTGGAACAGGGTAGAGCTGCTCACTGCGGAAAAACATCAAAACCTTACTCAATGGGGTAGTATTCCGATACTGGTGATAGATGTGTGGGAACATGCATATTATTTAGATTACCAAAATAAGCGCCAGGAATATATAGATAGATGGTGGGAGCTTATAAACTGGAATGAGGTGGAATCAAGGTTGTTGCTTGCCATTCAGGGGAGGTTGCCGTTGTTAAGTACCTGTATTTACTAATATAAGCCATCTGTGATGATGAAAATATAGTCAAAAAGTGTTATCATGATAGGGATGAAATTTTAACAGAACAGGAAGGCAACTATGAACTTTTTTACTGTATTTAATCAAGTATTAGCATTATTTTTAATGATGGTTGTAGGTTATGCTGCTAAAAAAATGAATATTTTCAGTGATGCCTCATTAAAGGATTTATCATCTATTCTTTTAAACCTAACCCTGCCTGCCATGATAATAAGTTCTATGCAGAGGGAATATACCAGCCAATTGATGGTTCAGGGTTTGCAGATCCTTTTGATATCATTGGCAACCTATGGTTTTTCATTTCTTATAGCGTGGATAATGCCCGGTATCCTAAAGCCCAGCCCAAGGGAGAAAGGCGTTTTCCAGTTTATGCTGATGTTTACAAATGTAGGTTTTATGGGATATCCTGTGTTAAATGCTATATTTGGAGAACAATCATTATTTTATGCAGCTATTTATAACTTACCCTTTAATCTTTTGGCCTTTACCGTAGGTATAATGATGCTCACAAAGAAGGATGATTCTTCTTCTATGAGATTCAGTCCCAAAATATTTTTAAATCCAGGGGTGATTTCGGTAATCATAGGGACTATTTTGTTTGTGTTTTCTGTAAAGTTGCCCCAAGTATTGTATGGGACTTTGGATATGTTAGGCTCTATGACTACTCCACTATCCATGATTATCATAGGGGCTATCCTATCCGGGATGGAGTTTAAAAAGCTATGGAATAATTGGAGGATGTATATAATATGTATTTTTAGATTGTTGGTAATACCAATAATAATATATTTTGCACTTAAGCCATTCATAACTAAAGAGCCTCTAATGCTTGCTGTACCGGTAGTTATAAACGCAATGCCTGTAGCTACTTTAACTACTATTTTAGCTGAACAATACAGTGACACCGAAGACATAGCTTCTCAAGGGGTATTTCTTTCGACTTTATTTTCTGTGATAACTATTCCTCTCATAGCAATTATTTTTGCATAAACTATAAAATACGGTATTCACTCTAATAAATCTTCACATAACATGTTTATCCCGAATAATATATTATTAGTAATTTAGAGCAATATCCAATAAAATAGGAGGTGAATACCGTGCTTTCAAATAGAGAATTTGTGAGCAAGTCTTTAGAGCTCAATCTCTTCTTTTTGAGAATACTAAAGGAACATGCGCTATTTTTAGAAGTATCATTTCCACCTAAAAATTTCGATTTAGCTCAACAGGCCTGTTTTTTGAGAGGCAATTTGAACTGTCTTTTGATAGAGACAATCAATTTGACGGAGGGTAACATAAGCAAACAGGTAAAGAAGTCAGGAGAGATAGTGACAAAATATACATGTAATGCAGAACAGGCTACACAATTTTATACAGGTATCCCTATAGATATGACCGCTACCAGTATGGAGCTTTCCCTTGATACAGGCGGAGGATGTCCTGATTCATTTACAATGATTAAAAAAGTAGAAATGTTGAATGAAAAGGCTATACATGCAGCTTGCTGTATAGCAAGGTTCAAAGAAGATTTGCTTTCAAATGTACTTAAATGCAAGGTCTTTACTGTAAATTATCCACTGCTGATAGAACACATACTGACAGAAGCTAAACTTTATATAAGTTGCCTTAAAAGGCTACAGAAAAAGAGTGATGTGGATTTAACGCAGCAGTTGATAAAGCAGGAGGTCTTTTGGAACAGAATAATGGCTGAACATTCAAAATTTATACGTGGGCTTCTTGATCCTTCAGAAGAAAGTTTATTTAAAATTGCTGATAATTTTGGAAATGAGTTTGATAAACTTACTGAAAAGGCAAAGTGTATCGAAGATAGGCTATATTTATTGCCTAAATTGACATATAAAACAATAAAATCCGTTGAGGATATACGAAATTTTAAAGAATCCGCTACACAAGGGCTTTTGAATTGCAAGATAAAATCTACCATACTTCCTTTGCTAGGCGATCATGTGCTCAGAGAAGCTAATCATTATCTGCGTTTGCTCAAAAGTTATAAATTTAAGAAAAGATGATAAATAAAAATGGCATGTAAGCTATAAAGCTATCATGCCATTTTTTATCTATATGAGCTTGCTTGAAAGCAAATGCGATAGAAACTATACTATATATAGATATAACACAAAGAAAAGGATATTGCATATGCGTGACAAAGCTACAGATATTTTGAAAAAATACTATGGTTATTCAAACTTCCGGGATAAACAGCTGGATATAATCGAGAGTATATTGAAGAGACGAGATACTCTAGCAGTTATGCCTACCGGGGCAGGAAAATCCATATGTTTTCAGATTCCCGGAATGTTATTTGAAGGGATAACTTTAGTTATATCGCCTTTAATATCCCTAATGAAAGATCAAACTGACGCACTCCACAGCATAGGCATACCTTCTACCTTTATAAACAGTTCCTTGTCTTTTGTTGAAACAGAGGAGAGGGTGGACAGGATACGGGATGGAAAGATAAAACTTTTATATATAGCTCCCGAAAGGCTGGAATCAGGAAGGTTTTTAAGGCTGCTAAAGGGTATAGATGTTTCACTGATTGCAGTAGACGAAGCCCACTGCGTATCTCAATGGGGACATGATTTTAGGCCCAGCTATACATCTATAGCTTCTTTAATCCAAAGCTTTGAGATCCGTCCAGTGGTGGCAGCCTTTACAGCTACAGCTACAAAGCAGGTCAGAGAAGATATAGTGGATCTTTTGAAATTACAACAACCCAGAATTTTTGTAACAGGGTTTGATCGGAAAAACCTTTATTATTCAGTGATAAAACATGAGAACAAGAATGATTTCATATTAAAATACATAAAGGATAATCCCAATAAATCCGGCATAGTATATGCTGCTACTAGAAAGCAAGTGGACAGCCTTTACCAAGGTCTCAAGAAAAAGGGTTACAAGGTGGGGAAATACCACGCAGGTTTGAGAGATGAATATAGGGATCAAGTGCAGGAGGCTTTCTTATATGATGATATAAATATAATGGTGGCTACCAATGCCTTTGGCATGGGTATAGATAAGTCCAATGTAAGGTTTGTAATACACTATAATATCCCTAAAAATGTTGAGTCATATTACCAGGAAGCAGGTAGGGCGGGAAGGGACGGTGAGCCCGGAGACTGTATCGTCTTGTTTTCGCCAGGGGATGTGACAATACAAAAATATTTGATTGAACAATCAGGCCTATCTTCCCAAAGGAAAACTATAGAATACAAAAGGCTTCAGGCTATTGTGGATTATTGTCATACCTCTATATGCCTCAGAAAATATATATTGCAGTATTTTGGCGAGAAGGATGTGCCTGATAATTGTAGCAATTGCAGCATATGCAATGATGATGCGGAAATAGTGGATATAACCATAAACGCACAAAAGATATTTTCCTGTATAGTGCGAGCAGGGGGAAACTTTGGGGCAACTGTTATCGCACAGGTATTGAAAGGGTCCAAAAGCAAGAGAATAAAGAGCTTGGGGCTGAATAATTTATCCACCTATGGGATAATGAAAGGATATACGTTAAAGGAAATAAAAGATATGATAAATATGCTGATCGCTGATGACTATATATATGCGGAGACAGGGGAATATCCTGTATTGAAGCTGCGCAGCAAGTCTTTGCCTGTATTAAAGGGTAAAAACAAGGTATTGAGAAGAATTGCTGTAAAAAGAGAAGACCTTCAACCGGAAGAAGAATTGTTCCAAATGCTGAGGGAGGTAAGAAGGAATCTGGCACAGCGGGAAAAGGTGCCTCCATACATAATTTTTTCAGACAGTACCCTCAAGGAAATGAGTGCCTATATGCCTCAAGATCGGCATTCATTATTGGATATACGAGGGGTGGGAGAGGTAAAGCTTGAAAGATACGGAGAATATTTTTTAGCTGCTATAAAAAAGTACAAACAAGAGAAAACAGGATGATTGATTTTAGCTTGTTGTTTATACAACCTGTAATAGTGGTAAATAATAAATGTGAAGCTAAAAAATTAAAAGATGTGGAGGAATAAACATGATAAATAAAAAAATGGAACAAGAATTAAACAATCAAATTAATGCAGAGATTTATTCGTCATATTTATATCTATCAATGTCGGCATATGCAGAGACTCAAAACTTGTCTGGTTTTGCCAGCTGGCTAAAAGCCCAGGCCCAGGAAGAGGTTACACATGCGATGAAGATATTTGATCATGTAGTAGAAAGAGGCGGAAGAGTGGTGTTGGGCAAGATAGATGGACCAAAAACAGACTGGGAGGACATGGTAGAAGTATTTGAAGATGTATATGAGCACGAGCAAAAGGTTACAGCTATGATTCATAGATTGGTGGATATGGCTATAGAACAGAAAGACCATGCAACATTCAATTTCCTGCAGTGGTTCGTGGAAGAACAGGTAGAGGAAGAAGACAGTTCTTCTAAGGTATTGGAAAAACTAAAGATGGTACAAGGCAAAGGTGCTGGCATATTCATGTTGGATAGAGAATTGAGCAAAAGATAATTTGCAACATAGCGACAAGTATAAATTTTCAACAATGGGGAGGAAAAGGGTTTGAAAGCAATAGAAATAAAAAAGGGTATATATTGGGTGGGAGCGATAGATTGGGATTTAAGAAATTTTCACGGATATTCTACACAAAGAGGTTCCACCTACAATGCATATCTGATAATGGATGAAAAAATAACGCTGATAGATACTGTAAAAAATCATCTAAAAGATGAAATGATGGAGAGAATTTCATCAGTGGTAGATCCGTCTAAAATAGATTATGTTATATCAAATCATGTAGAAATGGATCATTCCGGCGCATTGCCGGCAATAATGGATGCTGCCCAAGATGCTGTTATATTTTGTTCTGCAAACGGACAGAGGGGATTGAAAGCCCATTATAAAAAAGAATGGAATTTTAGGACTGTAAAGACCGGGGATGTGGTGAGTTTAGGCAAGCGAAGCATACAATTTATATTAACCCCCATGGTGCATTGGCCGGATAATATGATAGGATATGTTCCTGAAGAAAAGATACTTTTTTCCAATGATTCCTTTGGTCAGCACTATGCCAGTTCAGAAAGGTTTGACGATGAATGTGATTTAGGGATAGTGATGGAGGAAGCGGCTAAGTACTATGCCAACATTGTTCTTCCATATTCTTCACAGGTTCAAAAAGAATTGAATGAGGCAAAGGACTTGGATATACAGATTATAGCTCCTAGTCATGGTATTATTTGGAGAGAACATGTATCTGAAATAGTGAATGAATACATAAAATGGGCAAACAATACCACAGAAAAGAAAGCGCTAATAATATATGATACCATGTGGGGTTCAACCCAGAAAATTGCTTATACAATTCAGGATGTATTTGAGCGCAAGGGATATTCTGTTAAAGTATTCAATCTTCAGCACAATCATATTTCAGATATAATGACAGAAGTCTTGACTGCAGAATATGTATGCGTGGGTTCCCCTACGTTAAACAGCAATATAATGGCTGATGTAGCAGCATTTTTAACATACTTGAAAGGATTGGCTCCCAAAGATAGAAAAGCTATTGTGTTCGGTTCCTATGGATGGGGAGGACAGAGTGCAGCTATACTGGAAAAAAATATGGATGAGGCAAAATTTGAGGTGGTATCCAATATCAAGGTCAGATATATACCTGATGACAATCAACTGATGGATATAAAACAAGAGTTGGAAAAAAGTATTTGATTTAAAAAATTTATGTTTAAAGGCTTCTTTTGAGGTTATATTATTATACAAATCAACAAAAGGAGGAATTTTAAACATGGCTAAGGTAACATACAAAGCAACATCGAGAAAATTAGGCCAAGGTATGGCTGTTGAAAGCAAAGCTAGGAATTTTACAGTTAGGTTGGATGAACCTAAAAATTTGGGTGGAACAGATACAGGTATGAATCCTGTGGAGATGGTACTGTGTGCATTGGGTGCTTGTCAGACTATAGTGGCTTCTGCATTTGCCCCAAATCACGGTATTGACCTTAAAGATTTTTGGGTAGAGCTGGAAGGAGATTTAGATTCTGATGGATTCACGGGCAAGTCAGATGTGAGGCCGGGATTTTTAGAGATAAGATATAAGATGCATTTTGATACCACATCGCCTCAGGAAAAGGTGAAAGAATTTGCAAAATTCATAGAAAGCCATTGTCCGGTAGGAGACACAGTGGCTAATCCTGTTAAGGTAGTTTGTTCAGGTGTGGTAGTAGAGAATAATTAGTTTAAGAAAATTTATCCGGTTGACAATCGAATGTCCTGAATATATAATGTGATAGTACCAATGGGATTATAAGTTTAACCGTGCTAAACGGGGAGGTAGCGGTGCCTTGTAACCTGCAATCCGCTATAGCAGGGTTGATGCCTGGAATGAGGTTTATTGTCTGTATGGTCTGACCTATGCAAGTGATGTTGATTACTGGGTCTTGCGCAACGGAAATCTATGAACCCCGTCAGGCCCGGAAGGGAGCAGCGGTAAGTAGACACTTTCGTGTGCCGCAGGGGTGCCTAGTAGGAGTTAACTACACAGGTAACGCATATGGATTTGAATCGAATCCAGGTGCACGGTTTTAAAATATATAAATAATAAGGGCCGGTTTAAACCGGCCCTTATTATTTATATCACCAAAAACAAAACATATAGTATGTCTTAAAAACTATCCACAATATGTTGATAAAAAAGCAAAAACTGTGGATAAAACTGGATTTGGGTATTGTTTTCATAGGATTATAGTAATATAATTATAGTATAAAAATATATCAAAATAGTTTTAAACCTTTGAAAATAGCAGGTTTGAACCGAACCATTATTATGTGGATAAGTATTGGACTATGTTCGTGACTGTAAAGAAAATTCTGAGCAGAAGCGGGCGTGAAAAATCAATAAAAGAATTGTTCTAAGGCTGAGGTATTGCTCTGAGGCTGGGGAAAGTTCAGATGTATAAAGAAAAGAGGCCCTTTTCTACACATTTTCTCCATGTGTCAGAAAAGGGTTTTTTATATTATTTAGGAGGCGATTTCAAATGGGATTTTTGGAAAAGTATAAAGAGGACTTTAAAGAATATGACCAAATGGAGAAAGATTTTATTGATGACGATAAGATATGGGAACAGCTCAACAAATGGGAAAACCCTTCAAGAGAGGATGTGCGAAGGGTATTGAAAAAATGCCAGCGTAAAATAAGACTGGAGCCGGAAGAAACTGCAATATTGATACAAAACAAGGATGAGAAAACTATACAGGAGATGTATCAGTTGGCCAACAAGCTGAAAAGAGAGGTGTATGGAGATAGGATAGTGTTTTTCGCACCTCTTTATATAAGCAATAAATGTGCAAACAACTGTAAATATTGTGGATTCCGCAGAGAAAACAAAGAGATACATCGTAAAACTTTGAGCATGGATGAGATATCTGAGGAAGTTAGGATAATGACAGAGGAAGGGCAGAAGAGGACAATCTTGGTATATGGAGAATCTCCGGAAACAGATATAGATTTTATGTGTGACAGCATAAAACAGGTATACAACACAAAGACAGATAAAGCAGTTATACGAAGGGCCAATATAAACTGTGCGCCTTTGCGAAGAGAAGAGCTTAAAAAGCTTAAAGAAGTGGGAATAGGCACATTCCAGGTATTTCAGGAGACATATCATCATCAAACATATAGGGAAGTTCACCCAGAAGGCACTATAAAAGGCCACTACAGATGGAGGCTATATGCACATGATAGGGCATTGGATGCAGGCGTAGATGATATAGGATTAGGCGTGCTGTTCGGGTTATATGACTGGAGATTTGAAGTTATGGCCCTCTTGTATCACACTATACATTTGGAAGAAAAATATAACGGGGTAGGTCCTCATACCATATCTTTTCCTAGGATAGAGCCTGCTATAGGTACGCCATATGTGACAGATTTAAAATATGCAGTCAGCGATGAGGATTTTAAAAAACTGGTTGCAATAATAAGATTGTCAGTTCCGTATACCGGCATGATATTGACTGCTAGGGAAAAGCCGGAAGTGCGCGAAGAGGTAATCAAACTGGGAATATCACAGATAGATGCCGGGACAAGGATAGGCGTGGGAGGTTACAAAGAATCCCAGGGTAACCTACTGCCCGACAAAGAGCAGTTCCAGTTGGGAGACACTCGTTCACTGGATGATGTAGTGCGAGAAACCTGTGAAGCAGGAGACATACCTTCTTTCTGTACCGCTTGTTACAGAAAAGGCAGGACAGGTGAGAATTTCATGGGATTGGCCAAATCCAGTTTTGTTCATAATTTCTGTATACCCAACGCTATATCTACATTAAAGGAATATCTATTGGATTACGCCTCTGATGAAACTAGGGAAATAGGTGAAAAATTGATAAGCAAATATATAGACCAGTTTGAAGAGGGAGAGGCAAAACAATTTATAAAGGATGCAATAAAACGACTAGAAGCAGGAGAGAGGGATTTATACCTGTAATATGAGGAGGAGTGTATGGAAAGAGCGCTGCAAATAATCAATAAGCTGCAACGTGAGCATGATGCAGGCAGAGATGAACTGATACACGTATTAAAAATAGATGATAGTAAGCCTCTGCTTGTGGCAGCCGACAAAACCAGAGAGAGATTTGTAGGTGATGAAGTACATTTGAGAGGCTTGATAGAACTTACAAATTTCTGTAGAAATACCTGTTTATACTGTGGATTGAGGGCACAGAACAAAAATTTGAAGCGGTACCACATGTCAGTTGGGGATGTGATTAAAACAGCCCGTGTTGCGGCTGATATGGGACTTAAAACCATAGTACTTCAGGGAGGAGAAGATGCTTACTATTCCCTGGAGGATATCTGTTATATGATAACCCGAATAAAAGAATTTGGGGTTGCGGTAACTCTCAGTTTAGGTGAGTTTCCACGCTATGCATATAAAAAGATGCGGCAGGCCGGGGCGGATAGGTATCTTTTGAGGATAGAGACCACAAATAAACGGCTTTATGGGAAAATGCATCCGGGATTAAGCTTTGAAAATAGGGTTAGATGTCTTGGAGATTTAAAGGATTTGGGATTTGAGACCGGAACAGGATGTTTAGTTGGTCTTCCCGGTCAGACCTATGATATGCTGGCTGATGATCTGATTTTTTTCAAAGAGCTGGATGCTGACATGATAGGATTGGGTCCCTTTATACCTTCTCCCGATACACCTCTAGCCCATCAAAGACCCGGGGATGTTGATGTTGCTTTGAAGATGGTTGCCCTGGTAAGGCTGTTACTCCCCGATATAAACATTCCATCCACCACTGCCCTAGGGACGATAGCAGGAGACGGATACAAGCGGGGACTGGAAAGCGGCGCAAATGTGATAATGCCTAATATGGGAATGGGTCATTATAAAAAACTTTATAGCTTGTATCCGGGCAAGATGGCCGGTAGCCCGCAACAGCATCTGGGAAATGCAAAAAATATAATACGTTCTTTGGACAGAAGGATAGGAACAGGACAGGGATTTAGAGCTGTTTCACATTCTTGTTTTAATTAACATATAAGGTGTATATACTGCTAAAAGCAGTATATACACCTTTATATTTCCTGCTTTAGAGTTGTTTGTCCCTATGATATAATTAAAAAAAGAAATCTTTTATCAGAAGGTGGTTATAAATGGCATATATTGCATTATATAGACGGTGGAGACCTGAGACTTTTGATGACGTTATAGGACAAGAACATATTACTACTACTTTGAAAAACCAATTAAAAAACAACAGAGCTGCTCATGCATACTTGTTTTGTGGGCCAAGGGGGACAGGCAAGACCAGCACCGCCAAAATTTTTGCCCGAGCATTGAACTGTACTCAACCTCAGGATGGCAATCCGTGTAATCAATGCCATGTATGCAGAAGAATAATCAGTGAGGTTGTCACAGATGTAATAGAGATAGATGCTGCTTCTAATAATGGAGTAGATGAGATAAGGGAACTTAGGGAAAATGTGAAATTCACACCTACTGCCGGTAAATGCAAGGTTTATATTATAGATGAAGTTCACATGTTATCAGCTGGAGCATTTAATGCACTTTTAAAGACTTTGGAGGAACCGCCTGAGCACGTGGTATTCATATTGGCTACCACAGAGCCGGAAAAACTTCCCGCTACTATATTATCCAGATGTCAGAGATATGATTTCAGGAGGATCTCATCCAAATGCATAGCGGACAGATTGCGATATATAGCAGATACCGATGATATCTCTATAGAGGAAGATGCAGCAGAGTATATTGCCAGGATGGCAGAAGGAGGCATGCGAGATGCATTGAGCATCATGGAGCAATGCCTTTCATATGGCAATGGGACGATAACTTATCAACAGATAGTTTCTGTGCTAGGTACTACAGATATAGACTTTAAACTGAAAATGGCCGATGCTGTGATAAAAAAGGATACAGTTAAGATATTGAAAATGCTGAACGATATTACTACCTACGGTAGAGATCTGAATGTTTTTATCAAAGATTTGATAATGCATTTTAGAAACCTATTGATAATAAAAAGTACCAATAAATATGAAGAGCTTTTGGATATACCCCAGGAGCAGATTAATGAATACAGAGATCAAGCTAAGGACGTTGAAACCAACAGCATAATGCGAATAATAAAAATACTTTCACGGTGTCAAAACGAGATGAAAAGAGCGGTTCAGCCGGCTATTACTTTAGAGATGGCTATGATTGAAATCTGCCATCCGGAAGTTCAGCCGGATATCGATGGATTGATAGAGAGGATATCTGTTTTGGAAGACAAGCTAAATAATATAAAGCCCGGACAAGCAATGCAAAACGTACCCCAACCACCGCCTTCTGAACAGCCTAAAGCGGTAAAAGAAGAAAAACAGGATAAAAAACAAAAAACTAAAAAGATAGAGAAAAAATCTGACAAAAAGCAAAAGAGCGAAAAGATAGAGGAGAAATCTGACAAAAAACCACAGAACATGGTATCAGAGCCGGCACCAGAGCTTAAATTGATAAAAGAAAAATGGAAAGATATAATGGCCAATATAAAAAACGAAAAGATGTTTGTATACACGTTTTTGCTGAAGGCTCATCCTGCCCTGGTTAAGGGCGATGTGCTTGTAATAAGCATAAACCAGGATGTAGAACTATATAAAACGGCGTTGGATAAATCGGAAAACAAGGAATTTGTCAAAGGTGTAATAAAAGAGACAACAGGTTATGATATGAATATAAAATATGTATTAAGAGAAGAGCAGGATAATCAGCAAACTTTTGAGAACAAAGAAGATATAATGCAGCAGCCTATTGTAAAAGAGGCTGTACAGCTTTTTGGCAAAGACAAAGTAGAGATTATTGATGATTAGACTTTTGCTTGCTAAACAGAATTATATTTGATATTCTTTCTCTATAAGGATAACGATCAATAAAAAAAGGAGGAATTTCCAAAATGGCAAGAGGCGGTTTCCCAGGGGGAAATATGAATAATATGATGAAACAAGCACAAAAGATGCAAAAGCAAATGTTGAAGATGCAGCAGGAACTGGAGCAGAAAGAAGTGGAAGCTACTGTAGGTGGAGGCGTGGTGACAGTAAAAGCCAATGGCAAAAAAGAAGTAGTGAGTATAGAAATACAGCCTGAAGCAGTGGATCCTGAAGATGTTGAAATGTTGGAAGATTTAGTAATAGCTGCGGTAAATGAAGCATTGAGAAAAGCTGATGAGATGGTGGAACAACAGATGAAAAAAGTTACCGGAGGCATGAATATACCGGGACTATTTTAAAGGCTTACCTATTCAGCATTATGGAGATGAAAACATTTGAATTATTATAGTGAATCGATAGCAAAACTTATAAATGAACTCATGAGGCTTCCGGGAATTGGGCAAAAGACTGCCCAAAGGCTGGCCTTTCACATAATAAATATGAGACCTGAAAGAGCAGAAAGTCTTTCTAGGGCTATCATCGAGGCCAAAAAAAATATAAAGAATTGTTCAATTTGCTGTAATCTAACTGATAATAACCCTTGTAATATATGCAGTTCTAATAATAGGGATAAATCCACCATATGTGTAGTGGAACAACCGAGAGATGTGGTGGCTATGGAAAAGACCAGAGATTACAAAGGGCTCTATCATGTGCTGCACGGCGCAATATCTCCTATGGATGGAATCGGACCGGATGAGATAAAAATAAAAGAGCTGATATCCAGGCTGAAGGATGAACAAATAAAAGAAATAATAATTGCTACCAATCCAAACATAGAAGGAGAAGCTACGGCAGTATATTTGGCCAGACTGATAAAGCCTATGGGGATAAAGACCACCAGAATCGCCCACGGCCTTCCGGTAGGCGGAGACTTGGAATATGCTGATGAAGTCACGTTGTCCAGGGCATTGGAAGGAAGAAGAGAGATTTAGAATGCAAATAGGGCGAGAGGGACGGTGCCTTTTTTATACTAAAATATGGTATTGTTCTAGCTCTATGCTGTAATATTAAAAAAGCAGAGAAAGGGCATATTCAGAGGTCAGCACAGTCAGGAAGGTAAGCGAAATTGGTTTATATTCTAAGGATAGATTTATAAAAGCCATAGCAAAAATTAATATATAGGCTTAGAAGAATAGATTAAGAAATGATAGA
>JAQVDB010000044.1 GCA_028698525.1 Clostridia bacterium | reverse complement strand
TTCCATAAACTTTATCAATTTATCCTCTGAACCTAACAGGTAGAACTTGAGTTTCTCCAGCTCTTGCCTAAGTTGATTTATGTCTGAAAAGATGGGTTTGCCTATATATATCTTTTCGTGTTTTGTAGCAGTTAAGCCCTCTTCGTCCATTAAAATCTCTTCATACAGTTTTTCTCCTGGTCTCAATCCTACATATTCTATTTTTATATCTTTGTCAGGCTCCAGTCCTGATAATTTTATCAAATCTCTAGCCAAGTCGTCAATCTTTACCGGCTCCCCCATATCCAGCACGAATATATCTCCGCCTTTTGCCATGGAACCGGCCTGAAGAACAAGCTGCACAGCCTCAGGTATTGTCATGAAGAATCTGGTCACTTCAGGATGGGTCACTGTAACCGGTCCGCCTTGTTCTATCTGTTTTCTAAACAAAGGTACTACAGAACCGTTACTGCCCAACACATTACCGAATCGTACTGCCGAAAATACAGTTTTGCTGTGCTTATCCATGGACTGTATTATCATCTCTGCCACACGTTTGGTCGCTCCCATTATATTGGTGGGGTTCACCGCTTTGTCGGTGGATATCAGCACAAATTTCTTTGTATGGTATTTGTCTGCCGCTTCAGCTACATTCATTGTACCAAACACATTGTTCTTTATAGCCTCTGTAGGATTGCCTTCCATCAGAGGTACATGCTTGTGTGCAGCAGCATGGAACACCACATCAGGCTTATATCGTCTGAAAATACCATCCAGTCTGGCCTTATCTCTTACCGAGGCTATCAACACATCCATTTTTAAATATGGATGTTTTCTTGCAAGTTCATTTTGGAGGTCGTATACACTATTTTCATATATATCCAGTATCAACAGTCTCCTAGGCTCAAATTTAGCAATCTGTCTGCAAAGTTCAGAGCCTATAGAACCTCCCCCTCCTGTTACCAGCACTACCCTATCTTCCAAGTCATCACATATGCTTTCAATATCCAGCTGCACCTGTTCCCTACCCAACAGATCCTCTATCTGGACATCTCTAAGCTGACTGGCAGTCACAGTTCCATTCAGCAATTCAAATACTCCGGGTAGTATCTTCAATTTACACCTGGTTCTTTTGCAGATATCAACCACTTCTCTTATATTGCTGCCCTTTACAGATGGCATAGCAATTACAACCTGCTTTATATCTTCCTCTTTCACAGTTTTTTCTATCCTTGTTCTATCCCCTACAACAGGTATCCCCAAAAGATATTTGCCGGTCTTATCCTTGTCATCATCGATAAAAGCTACCGGATTCATGTTGAGTTCATTGTGCTTCCTGAGCTCCTTCACCACCATACATCCTGCATCCCCAGCACCTATTATCAATGTCCTCTCTCCATCGTGGTTGTTGAAGGCTATATCTGTACCCATATGCCTTATCACCCTGTAGCTCATCCTAAATGCAGATATAAGCAGATTATTGAATATCCACAAAAGCACAATGATGCTTCTAGGCACATTATCATTTACAAAAAACAACAAGGCAACAAAAGCAAATATAGCAAAAGTGTTTGCCAGCACTATGGAAAAAACCTCATTTACGCTGGCATAGCTCCATAGACTCTTGTAAAGCCCAAAGAATAAATAGACAGCTATGAATAGCAATACGTAAACTGGAAGTATGTCTGCAAATTGTCTGTTAAAGGCTTGATAAGCATAAGAAAAATTGGTATCAAACCTTAGAAAAAATGACAAAAATACCGAAGCGATGAGCAACAATATATCTATGCCTAAAACCGTTATTTTCCTGATAAAAATCTTCATGAATATCACATCCATCATCTATAAGTTAAACCAGCCCATAATTTAGACTGATCAGTCGATAAAAAAGTTCCCTGCTTTTAAAAGTGCTAATATATTAATACCCACGGGATCTTCCGTGGGTAATCTTTATTTCACATAGTTGGAAAATACATATCCGGTCCTGCCCGTTGATGTCTTTATCTTGTACCATCCGCTAACGCTGGATAAAATATCAATTTTGTTGCCATTAAAGAGCAATCCTATCTTTGCATGCGATGTGCTAGGCCCTGTTCGGATGTTTAAAGCCTTTGCAGTCACAACACCTTTTCTGACCGGTTCATTCCCCCTATTATTCGAAGATCCATCTGTCATCTTTATATATTTACAATGTACATAACCTACAAGATTACCACATTCTATTTTATACCAATCTCCCGATTTTGCAAGTATTTTTACCTTGGTATTTTTCGGCAGCAACCTTTTCCTCGCATATCCTGTTCCAGGACCTGACCTTACATTCAAAGCACTTGCAGTGACTATGCCATTTCCATCGCTGATATTATCCTTGGAATCGCTTCCTCCGGAGCTGCCGGTATCCTTCTTACCATCTTCCTTCAGATATCCATCATATACATAGCCTACCATGTTCCCTTTTTTTATCTTATACCAGCTGCCGGTATGCCCCAGTATCTGTACGGTCTGTCCCGGGGCTAATTTACCTATTCTCTTAGCGCTGGTGCTGGCGGATGCCCTTACGTTCAAGTTCAGCTTGGATATCACTTTTCCATATCTTTCAACCTTATTGCCGGAATCATTGTCACCTGATAAATCGATCTTCTTGAGGTAATCAGCTGAAACATATCCTGTCAGGCTGCCCTTCTTTATCTTATACCATCCATTTTTATAGCCTACTATCTCTACCGTCTCTCCTGATAATAACCTTCCTACTCTGGTAGCTCTTATGCTGGCCTCATTCCTCACATTCAAGCTGGTCTTGGCAGTTACCCTACCATGTTCTTTTTGTGGAGGCAATGCATCTTTAGGCGGTTGTGGCTTGCTAGTGCCCGGATCAGTGTTTGCAGGCGGAGTGGACTGTCCCTCCACCTTTACGTAGTCAGTGTGTACATAGCCTATTAAGGTCCCATATTTTATTCTATGCCATTTTCCGTTTGTGGATAATATTTCCACATTAGTTCCTTTTTTAAGTTTGCCCACAATTTTATAGTTTAAACCTGCTCCACTCCTTACATTTAACACACTTGCAGTGGTGATGCCTTTGGTGTGAGGCTTTGGTTCAGGTTGTGGCTTGGGTTGTGGTGTAGGTTGTGGTGTAGGTTGTGGTTTAGGTTCAGGCATATCCGTGAGGGAAGGAGGAGATACCTTCATGGTGTGTATGCTGGTGCCGGGATAATAGAATTTGATGACATCGGTATATTTCTTCCCATGGCTTTCCACCATAGCCCTAGCACCATACTGGCTCATCCCTACTCCATGCCCATATCCTTTACCCTTAAAAATATACTTATCGTCCTGCTTTTCGATGATATACAGGGAGCTTTTCAAATCCCTGTTTATATCATCTACGCACAATATTCTATAAGCAGAAAACTTTGTAAATGTTTTCGTAGCTTTATCCCCAGTTATCACAAGGCTTCTCACCCTGCCCGAAGGATCTCCGCTGGTATATCGTGCTTCTACAGATTGGATTGTCCCCACATCATAACCTTTGTTTTTCAGTATAGATTGTATTTGGTTGCCGGTGAAAGTCCTTGTCCAGCTCTTGGAAGGATTGATGGAGCTGAGATCATAGGGATCCTGCTTTGATACAAGATAGGAATATGATGAGCTCCATACATTGTGAGCTGCCTCCATATAGCCACCATTGCTAGAAGAATAGAGTGCATCTATGATAGAGCCATTATACTTTATTATTTGGCCTTTGGTATGGTCTACAGCATTGGCTGCATTTTTATATGATGAATTATATCCTCTATACACCTGGCAGGCTGCTGTATCTGTCAAGTTGTACCCTTTGGATACGTGTTTGCCGAAGTTTCTTACAGCATATGTCCTGGCAGCCACTGCCTGGGCTTTAAGGGCCTCTAATGGCCAACCGTTGGACATCTCATAGGGTACCACGCCTTTAAGGTAATCCTCCAAGTAAACTTCATTTATAGCGAATATCCTGCCACTTGACAATCTGAATGTGATATTGCCTTGGTATCTTCTTCCTCCATTTAACTGCAGAGTATTGATATTTGAATTTTTGTGTTCAATAAGTTTTATTTGGCTGGTGGATTCAGCTATTTTTTTATCTCCATCTTTTAATGTTATCCTACCGTTTTCAACTTTTATAGTATATGTATTTCCGTTTCCCAGGGGTAGTTCCTGTCCTTCAACAGAATAATTTCCTGACACTTTGATACTCATTTGGGTATGAGTGCCTAAAGAGTTTAACCCTATCTTAATTGTACTGTAATCCGATGCTGCTTCTACTTCTATGAATGATAAAAAGTTGATGGTCATTATCAAGGATACCATCAATGCTATAAATTTCTTCATCATAATACACCTCAAATATAGATAGTCTATATAGTCCATAGTATTATATAGATTTCTACATAAATCCAAATAATCCTTCAAAAAATTTACTTTTTGTGGGGCTGATTTTGATTTAATAATTTGATATAGAATACTTCAGACGCATATATACTGGAAATATTGGTTAAAATAAGGTGGGATAATAAATTTGCGGTGCATAATAAAAAGGCCTTCTTGACCAAGGCCTTTTTAAACATATTTATTCCTCCGGAACGGGTGCGTCTACAGGACACACGTCAGCACATGCCCCACAGTCCGTGCAAGCATCAGCATCTATAACATATATATCATCACCTTCAGAGATTGCTGATACTGGACATTCTTCTGCACATGCACCGCAGCTTATGCATTCATCCGTAATTTTATAAGCCATTTTACACTGCACCTCCTTAATACGAATCCGGTAAATTACCCTTGTCTATTCTATCATTAATTGATAAATATTAAAATACCTATTCTTCTAATTCCTTAATAATGTTTTGAGCTTTTTGGTATCCAGGGCATTCTTTGTGCAATGTACGCACATCCGGGATGCTAAATTCTTTTATTTCAGCTATATTATTGTCACCCATCACTTTTACGCTTACATTCTCTTTTATCACACTGGTGCCCACTACTATTCCCGGTCCATTAGGAGTATTGACTATAGCTCCCATATTCGGCAACTTGTCAATCATTTTTTCATAAATCTCATGCTCATACCTCAGGCAACACATAAGTCTTCCGCAAATGCCGGAAATCTTGGCAGGATTTAAGGATAAGTTCTGTTCTTTTGCCATTTTTATAGACACAGGCTCAAAATCTCCTAAAAATACTGAACAACACAGTTGTCTTCCGCATGCACCTAGACCGCCCATCATCTTAGCTTCATCTCTTACACCTATCTGCCTCAATTCTATCCTTGTCCTGAAAACAGAAGCAAGGTCTTTTACTAAATCTCGAAAGTCTACTCTGCCATCGGCGGTAAAATAAAATATCACTTTATTGTTATCAAAGGTATATTCCACATCTACCAGTTTCATATCTAATCCATGTTTTTCTATCTTTTTTAGACAAATATCGAATGCTTCTTTTTCCTTGTTCTGATTTTCCTCATTTACCTTTTGGTCCTCAGGTGTAGCTATGCGAATAACTTTTTTTAAAGGTGCCACTACTTCCTGTTCATCCACCTGTTTAGGTCCTATAACTACCTCCCCATATTCCACGCCTCTAGCCGTTTGAACTATAACCTTGGTTCCCTGATTGAGGGTTTCTATTTCATCGGGATCAAAATAATATATCTTACCTGCTTTTTTAAATCTGACGCCTACAACTGTTACCATCTGCTCTCACCCCCTGTATATCTAGTATCATATTTTCAACAGCAAGCTGATAATTTACATTGCTATTCAACAGTTCTGTTGTTTGCTGGACAATATCTATAATATATTTAATCTGGGATGTTGTAAAGCGGTTTACCTGTTTTTCGATATTGTCAACTTTATCCAGGTTTATCACCAATTGCTCATCCCCGGTTTGTTTCAAAATCAATATATCTCTCATCCAGATGATGAAATTTTTAAATATCTCATCTCTATTTTCTTTGTTTTGTATAAAAAAATCTACACAGTTCAAAGAAGTCATTTTATCATATTCCAATATCTTGGAGATTGTATCTATGAGCTGGCCCCTCATCTCTTTAAAATCATCAGATTCCGCCATTTTTAGAGCTTTCCCTATGCTGCCCTGGGATAGTTCAGCATATATTTTAGCTTTTTCAGGGGCCATGTTCAGTCTTTTGGTCAAAAAATCTCGTACTCGTTCAGATGGAATTCTGGAAAACTTGAAATTCTGGCACCTTGATATTATTGTAGGCAAAAAGGCATGAAAGTTTTCTGTCAGCAATATCAAGACTACACTTGAAGGGGGCTCCTCCAAGGTCTTCAACAGACAGTTTTGGGCCTGCACTGTCATTTTATCCGCATCTTTTATTATATACACCTTTTTGCCTTTAAAAAAAGGTTTTATGTGTATAGCCTCCTGCATGTCCCTTATAATATCTATCCCCAGCGATGCTTTTTTAGTAGTGATAATCTCTACATCAGGATGATTTTGAGTGACGAACATTTTGCAGCTTTTACATCGGCCACATGGTACCTCTCCCACACCCTGACACAAAAGTGCATTGGCAAAGATATTGGCTACAGTAAATTTGCCCGTTCCTTCAGGACCGGAGAAAATATATGCATGAGCCACATTACCCATGCACAATATGTTTTTTAAGGCATTTACAATATTTTGTTGACCTATTACATTGTTAAAATCCATAAATCTATTATCACACCTTTATATCTATCAGCAAACCTTGTATATCCTCAATAGTCCTTAATATTTCCAGATTATCCTTTTGTTGCTCAAACACCATAGCTGTAAGCTGTTCCAATTTATGGTCAACTTTTTTTATTACAGCCAAGGCTTTTCTTCTTCCAAATACATCAAAAGCATTATTTTTATCCAATAGCAATGCCTTATTTACAACATGGTCCAAAAAACGTGAAACCAGATTCTTGTATTTTATCAAGCTATCTACAGTTATACTTTTGCTCAAATGTTCTCCGCTCTCTTGTATTTCCTCTAACAATGCCGAAAGCTGCTCTTCAAAAGCCTGGTGCTTATAATTGTCAAAGGTGTCCTCAAAAGAAGCAGCTTTGGTATTCTGTGCTCTTGAAACATGTGTGTCGGTATTGAATTCAGCATTGCTCAATCTGCCATTTGTTTTTTCTATCTTCATACCAGCTCACCTATATCTTCTTAAACTGTTCCACATCCACTACAAAGACGGTAGCGCCTCCCACAATAACTTCTACAGGATATGGCACATATACCCCTGTAGTACCTGCAATAGGAGATGGAGAAGTGGCTACTTGTTTTCTTGATTTTGCAGTTTCTTCTATAACATCCATTACCTCTTCCAGCTTTTCCTCATCAACACCTATCAACAAAGTAGTGTTGCCTGCCTTTAAAAATCCACCAGTAGTAGCCAGCTTTGTGACGCCATAACCTTTTTCCATCAGATTGCCTATCAGCTTGCCTGCATCCTCATCCTGGACAACAGCTATCACTAATTTCATCTTTTTCCCCCCTTTCAAGTTAAATTGAGAACATCTATTACATCGCTGAACACTTGCTCTACCTGCCGGTCTGCATCTATAACCTTTATTCTCTCGGGAAACATGCCGGCTATTTTAAGATAACCTCGGTATACCTGTTGGTGAAATTCCAAATGCTCACACTCCAGTCTGTCTGCTTCGTCCGTTTTCCTGGCCATAGCCTTTTGTGGAGGTATATCAAAAAATATGGTGATATCAGGCTTTACTCCATCAACAGCAAACTGGTTTATTCTAAGTATATTCTCTATGCCTATATTTCTTGCCACTCCCTGGTACGCAAGGCTGGAATCTATAAACCTATCGCAAATAACAGTTTTTCCTTTCTCCAGGGCAGGCTTTATCACCTGACCTACCAGTTGAGCCCTGGAAGCCGCATATAGAAGCGCCTCGGTGGTACAAGTCATTTCCTTGTTTTGTTTATCCAATATTATATCCCTTATTTTCTCGCTTATAGGGGTACCTCCCGGTTCCCTTACTACTACTATATCTCTGCCTTTTGCCTTTAAATATTGAAACAGCAGCTGAATCTGGGTGCTTTTCCCGGAGCCGTCCGGTCCCTCCATGCTGATAAATAATGATCCTGTCTGTTTTTTCTCCACATAATCATTCCTTTACAACCCTTATAGTATTCAGTGTAGCATCTTTTGCGCCATATACTGCTACATCTGTTGATTTTATCATGTTTATATAATCTATAACATCCTGAGTTATTTGCTCTCCGGGGCAAATAAAAGGTATTCCAGGGGGATAGATAGCTATCCTTTCGGCACATATCCTCCCTATCGCATTATCGGTCTCTATACTCTCTATTATACTATAAAAGCATTGCCTTGGAGAAAGCTTTTGTTTCAATAAGGGTAAAAATATATGCGTATCTTGCTGTTTTATCACGTCTGAATGCTCCCTGCTCATGAAATCTAATGCCTGCCCCAATCTTTGAAACATATCGGGACCGTCGGCCACTGTAGTGATACATAATATATTCTGCAGATCGCTCATTTCTACCTGTATATTATGGTTTTTTCTAAGCATCTCTTCTGCCTCCAACCCGGTCATGCCCATACTTGAAACATTGATGAGCAGTTTGGTGATATCCACATCATGTATATGGTTTCTGCCTACGTAATTATCATCCAAAAGGGTTATTCCATCAATACGATTCAGCCTTTTTCTCAACTTCAGATTATAACTTATCAGCTGATCCAGCAGTTCTTTGCCCTGTCTTTGCATAGTATCCCGCAGTATATCCATACATGCCATGAAAATATAAGAAGGACTGGTAGTTTGAAGGGCTTGCAGCATGAACTTCAATCTATCCACATCCACCCTATCCCCTTTGACATGGAGTATGGAACATTGGGTGAGGGCAGCCAGTGTCTTATGCAGGCTGTTTACACAGATATCAGCCCCGGCTTTTAGGGAGGCTATGGGCAGGTTGTCATTGAAGTAGAGATGTGAACCATGGGCTTCATCCACCATCAATATTTTATCGTAGGAGTGCACCATATCGGCTATTTCTTGTATATCACTGCATACGCCATAGTAGTTGGGATAGGTGATCAGCACTGCTTTTGCCTCAGGATGGGCTGCCAGTTTTTTCTCCAATTGTTCAGTGCTTATCCCGGAGCTTATATTGAAGTCATGGAATATTTCAGGTTTTATATATACAGGCACTGCTCCCGACAATATCAATCCATCCACTACCGATTTATGGCAATCTCTAGGGATTATTATCTCATCCCCAGGGTTGCACACCGTCATTATCATGGCCAATATCCCGCAGCTAGTCCCATTCACTAGGAAGAAAGAACTATCTGCTCCGAAAGCTGCTGCTGCAAGATTCTGGGCTTGATCTATAACACCTTCCGGCATGTGGAGATTGTCCAATCCGGGCAGTTCAGTTAAATCTATCTTGTACATCCGTTCTTTAAACTCCTGGGTCAAGCCCCTACCCTGCTTATGCCCGGGCATATGAAAGGGTAATACCTCATCATCTGCATATTTTTTTAAGGCATCATAAAGTGGAGTATTAGGTTTCAATTCTTTCACCCTCTTTCTGTCCAGACATCCAATGCTTTTCCACAGGTAAAATATATATAACCTGCCTTTACTCTTTGCCCTGTAAGCTTTTCCCAAACCCTACAATAGGTCTTTATCTGCTCTGAGTACCATTGGGCAAGCTGCTGGAACTGATGGTCTTCCTCGGCATTGTCAGTCTTATAATCCACAATGACCCAGCCGTCTCCTTGCCTGAAAACCAGGTCAATTGTCCCGTTGAAAATCACCTGTCCTGTATCGTCCATGCTGCAGGATATAGGTACTTCTGCGTACCTCTCCTCAGCATTTTTGAATTCTCGGTATATATGGCTGTCTTTAAATATATCTATTATCTCTTGCACATCTTTTTGTCTATGTTGGCACAGCTGGGTACTGGACAAAACTGATTGTATTACATGTTCTAATTCTCCCTCTTCCCTTAAAAATCCTTCAAGTATTTTGTGGATGGCGGTACCCCACTCAGTTCCCCCTTCTGAGGATACGGCTAGAGGATAATCTTGAATATCCCTTTGAGATGTAGGGGTTATTTGTCTTATAGAGCTTTTTTGAAGTTGTTGCACCCACTCCCTTCCCCCTTCTCTATACTGCTTTAATTCGTCGAAATAATTTTGTCCGGATGCATCAGATTCATATACATGATCTAACTGTGGTATCTCTAATTGCTGACAATCCATACCCTGAATCAGGCTGTTCCATGCGTTTTTTGATGATTTTTTATTCCATCTGCTTATTACCAGCATGTTTTTGGCCCTAGTGGCTGCTACATACAAAAGTCTCACCTCTTCTGCATCCAGATAGCGTTTCTCCCGTTCCCTATATGGTTCCCATCCTTCCGGCTGACCTATAACTTTGCTAACATGCTTTCCGTAAGGCTTTGTAAAACAAAAATATCCTTTGGGTATCTCGCCCTCCCTGGTTATATGCTGTCCTATGGGGTGGTTGCACGATTCTTCAGATAAGGCCAGAAAAACTACGGGTGCCTCCAGTCCTTTGGCCTTGTGTAGGTTCATTATGCTCACTGAATCTTGACTGCCGGACAATATGGATATTTCATCCTCTAATATGTTCGCATCCAGCATCTCCTCTATCTGGGTCACCACCTGATCTAGCTTCTCCGCCCCTCCCGATTGGATGCCTGCAGAAATCTCTAAAAGCTGATACACATATGAGCATCCGGTTTCACCGTCCTCTCCCATCATCGCGAGAGGAATAAGTCCTACATCCCGGGCGACTTTTTCCATGACTGTATAGGGAGAATATTGCTGCCTCCATTTCACATACTCTCTTAATCGGCTGAATTCATTTTCAAAAATTCCAGATGAACTATTAAAAATATCAAAATCTCCCCCTGCACATTTATAATCATAAAGTTGTTGATCGCTGGCTCCGAAGAATATGCCTTTTAATACCGCTACCAGTAAAATCTTGTCATCAGGATAACAGACAAACTTGATAAGCTTTAAAAACTCCTTTATTTCCATATAATCTTTTATGGAATTGTTGCCGGCAAGGGTAGCTGGAATATCATATTTTTTAAGGGCTTTATAATACTCAGACAAGCCACTCTTTTTTTTGAGCAGTATCATAAAATCGCTGTAACAGGCCTTTGGAGAAGCATCCGACTGCTGTCTGTCTATCAGCACATTTCCCTGAACAGCCCATTTTATATATCGAGCGATACAGTCTGCGTCATAAGCAATAGCCTCGTCTTTACGTTTGCATTCTTTCGGAATGTCTATAACCTTTACTCCTTTTACTGTGTTCTGGCTAGGGGTCCTCACCGGTTCCAAAGGGACAAAGTCTGCCTGGTAGCCATTTTGCTGTCCTCCCATAAGTCCTTCAAATACATTGTTGAACCAATGACATAGACAATCTAATGAACGGAAATTACTGCTCAACTTCAACACTTGGCCTCCGCTTTTTACAATAAGGTGTTTTACCTGATTATAGATAGAGATATCCGCCCTGCGGAAGCGATAGATAGACTGTTTAGGGTCACCTACCACAAACAGCGAACCCTTTTTAGGCACAAGCTTTCGCCAATCCTGCTGGTTTACATCCTGCCCGGTAAGGTAGAACATTATCCTGGCCTGTATAGGATCGGTATCCTGAAACTCATCCACTAACAGACATTTATACTTTTGCTGAAAATAGCTACGCACCTCCGGGTAGTTTTTTAGCATTTGGGCAGTTTTAATGAGCAGATCAAAAAAATTCATGCAGGATGATTGATACCTCATATCCATATACCAATCAGATGCCTTTTTTAAAAACTGGGTTATATAATAGTGGCAGTATTCATGCCATCTGTCCAATATAGGCTGGGCTATTTGTGAGGATATCCAAGGCAAAACCTGATCTCTGTATCTTTTTGCCTCATCCTTTGATTTCCATCTTTTAAGTGTGACTGCCGGAGGCTTTTCAAACAAGGAAATCACTTTCACCATATTTACATCCTTTGACATATCAAAGTACTTGAGATATCTCTCCAGTTTGAATATTGTATTCTGAAATGTATCATACTTGTCAATTTGTTCAGGAATAAATTCTTTTGCACCATCTATCCCCTTTAAAATATCATCCACCCCTTTGGCCAAGTCAGGCTTGTCCACTTTCCGGGTGACTACCTCCACATCAGCATACTCGCTCATCCTCTCATATTCCTTTTTAAGGTCCTGAGGATTGAGTCCCATGGAATGTAGTTTATCCAATAGCTGTTGACAGGTAGTCTGGGATTGTTCAAGGAAGTTATACCAAGCGGCATCAATAAGCTCTCGCTCTTGGAATTTGTCCACTTCCTTGAAATTAGGATCCAAACCTGCCTCTATTGGCCTTTCTCTCAAAAGACGGGCACAAAAGGAGTGCACCGTGCCTATAAAACATCTATCCATATTTGAAAGGGCATCTGATATATATTTTCCTCTGACAGAATCTACTTCACTTTGATATAGCTTGAGTAAAGTGTCCTCAAATCTTTCCTGTAGTTCTGCCGAGGCCTTTCTGGTAAATGTAATGGCCACTATCTCTTCTACCTTGTACCTGCCGGACACTATCAAGGATACCATCCTGTTTATCAGACAGGATGTTTTCCCCGATCCGGCCCCTGCCTCTACCATGAAGTTGTTATCTAAATCCTGAGCGATCCTCTGTCTCTGGAGTTCATCCTTCAATTCAATTTTGCTCATAAGTTTTCACCTGCCTCACACATTCTAGCTCGGGCACACAGCTATCAGCAGCCTTTTGTGCAAGCACCGGCTCTGCATCCTGTCTCCTGCAAATATCACCGTATTCGCATATCCTGCAATCACCGCCGCTTTCGGTCATTATGAATAAACCCTTTGCTAATATATCCAACAATGTATCCAGCAGGATAAATACTTCCTGCCTTTTATCCTGGGGATACATTATGCATTGACCCTCACCCCTTATTGTGGGGAAAATATATCCTGCACTTTTAACCTGGTGACTCACATCCTCTTGTTTCTCGGATAATATCTTTTCTACAGCCGCTGAGTAGACGGCGTGTTGTATCTGCCTTCCACCTTTAAAGTAGTCATTAGCATCATAATTCCTAAAAGAACCTGTCTTATAATCTATAATTATAAGCTGGCCCTGATCCGTCCTGTCCACCCTGTCTATCCTCCCGGAGAGATAAAAACTTTTGCCGGAAGGAAGTTGAATTAAAGCAGGCGGGAGTCCTCCATCCTGAGTCTTATATCCAAAATCCAGTTCCAAGTAGCAGGGCATTTGATTTTCCAAGCGTTCTCGCTCCCCATTTAGAAATACCTGACAGCAATCGTGTATCTCTTTGCGCTGATTTTGAAAAACAACATCTTTGATGGGAGGTATCTGCTCTTTATAATCGGCTATCAACTCATCAGCCATTTCGTACATGGTGTCTGCATATTCTCGTATATCTGTATTTATTCCCTTCTCAAGGTAATTGTTGACGAACTTTTCAAAAATGCTGTGCAGCAACAGTCCTCTATTCAAAGGATCCAGCCATGTTGACGGGTCGTATAATAAATCATCAGCCTGCTGCAACCCTAATATATATTTGAGAAAAAAACTATAAGGGCAGGCTGCCAGCTGTTCTATCTTTCCACATGACATCACCAAATCTTTGTTTTCTCTGGGATCCAAAAATTCGGAATGTATGCTGATATTTCCGTCATATTGAGTAAATTCGGGGCTCTTTCTGGCGTTTAATGATTTTAGTCCTTGAGCCAAACTTGGAAAATATGTGTCTATAACGGAAAAATCCACATTTTTAGCGCCCTGTAAAAAATACGCATTCAGCCACCATTCATTTTCATCGATTATGCTGTGTCGGCTTTTGGGTATAAACCCACACAGGCTAGGGCCATCTCCCGATAATTCCGGACTATCCTGTCCCCTGTATGAACAATAGTCCTTCCACATCCTGATAAAGTAAGAGGAAGGGAATTTTGCTCTGTTTTCCTGTATCTCGTATGAAGAACAGCTCATTGTGAGTTTCCCTTTCAAGTTGGCGATCAGGGTATCCATAGCATCTATATTGTCTTTATATGCGATGCTTTTTATTTCAAGGTTGCTGCTTATCTTATCTCTCTCTTTATCCAACAGTATGGCATCCTCCGCCGTCATCCCCGGGAAACGACCTGAATCCATGCCTATAATAAAGTTAAAAGGCCGGTCTGCCCAAGGGCCAGCTTGATAATTGGTTATGTATATATGTCCCGGCTTTGGACTTGCAGCTCCTATCTTTATATCAGACAACATACTCTGTATCCTCTGGATTGTTTCAGCCATGCTCAGTTTTACGCAGGTATCTTCTGATACGGTTACCAACCTGCGGATTATTTCCTCCTCTGCTTGTTGGTCCAGTGCATTATCTATATAACTGTAATCCTTTACCACCTGTGCCAGTCCTTTGGTGAATTGGCTGTAATCATACAAGCCTGTCCCATCAGAATCGGGCAGCAGATCGAATATATCTTTGAACACATCCAGCAGATATTTTACTTTTTTATCTTTTGAACAGTGCTCTAGTTTTGTCAAGCAGGTTATATATCTTTTTTTATGCCATCCTATCTTTGCCCTTCTCAAAATATCCACCGCCTCCAAGCAGGAAGGAGCTTGCTGGTGGCTGAAATATAATTCCTTATTGTACAGCATGGAATAAAGTATCCAGACATTATATTGGTTGGATATCCAATCCATCAATCCGTAAACCAGCCTTCCCGGTCTTGTGGTCTTTACTTCAAATCCTGTACCACAGGTAAAGGGTATATCTAAACTTGAACATGTATCATGGAAAAGTCTTGTATAGTTGCCGCTGTCGGTACAGTATATAGCCACATCTTCAAAGGGGATGCTACCAGTCTTTATCCTCCTTAAAACTTCCCTAACTTCATTTGTTTCCCCATAGGCTGTAAAAGCATCCATGTTTATTCGGGCATATTCAACATCTTTAGATGGATTTAAAGGAAGAGTAAGATAGTCTTTGTCTGTAATAGAGTTTAAAAAGCTAGTCTGTATGTGATTTAACTTTGTATTATCAGGTAGAATATATATGGCATCTTCTTTGTTTTTGTCATTTAAACGGCTGGCTATAGCGTAAAGGTCGGCTATATCAGCCTTTTGTTCCCTTTTCAATGTGTTTTGGTATTCTAGGTATATCTTTTTAATATCATTGTACTTTTTAGGAGAAATAAAATGGTGTTGTTGGATGTTTGCAGGCGTTATGTTTGCCATTTTAAAATCCAGTATGGCTTTGTAAAATGATTTTGCCAGGTCAGATGTGATTTTGAGGGAATCAAAATACTGCAATTGTTGAGATTCTTTTAGCTCCTCCAACACTTGAATCATATAATGCCAGCATAGGGTGGAGGTAGCTAGACTTATATTGTTTTTTTGAATATATGTACTGCATTTATCTATGCATAAATCTTCAAGGGTATGTACGTTGAGATTTATACAACTGATGCCTCTTTTTGCTGCTGCATGTATTACCTGCCAACCGCTGGCGTATGAAGGCATTATAAGTATTTTTTTGCCGAAAAGATGTTTATCGCAAATCTTTTTTAGGTTCTCGAAAAATTTATCCATATCCACCTCACCTTATTGTAAGATATAATAAGCAAGCACGGGATTTGTATGTCAGAACTTATATGATGGGAATTATATATAGAAGATCGTTCATGCGATAAATATTCGGAAATAACTATGACTCACTACATTCCGGAAATACCAAGCTTTCCCTAAACTCGCTTACACTCAGACAGGGAAAGCTGAACTGGTGTTTCCTACATTCCGTTCGTCAAGTTATTTTAGCCGAATATTTATGAGCAGTTCACTAACCTTCTATATATAAGTCCCTGTTTGCCAGTTTAATCTAACTTTCGCGAGGGTGTATATGATACCTGTAGCTGCGACTAATGTACCGCACTATACATTCAGTATTTTATAATATAGTGCGGTAGATTGCGGAACACGGAAGGTATCATATACACCTGGCATAATCAGCATTTCCGTGCATCTCCCCTGTTACATACATACAACACAGGAGAACCGTCTCCTTGTATTATATGTTCCGTATATACTTGCTGCTACATACGTACGACACAGAAGGACCGTCCCCTTGTGTTATGCAAGTGAAGAAATCTGGTCAAATATGTTTTTCAGATTAGGATACATTTGCTTGTACACATTTAAATATTTTTGATATTGCTGGGCTTTGTCCTGGTCAGGCTGATAATTCCTGTCATATTCCACAGTACTGCATGCCTGATCTAAATCTTTAAATATGCCTACGCCTACCCCTGCAGCAAATGCAGCTCCAAGGGATGTGGCTTCGCCGGGGTATTTATGTATCCTTATGTTTTTGTTGTATATGTTGCACATTATCTCATTCCAGAATATGCTTTTAGAACCTCCGCCTAAAAGTGTCAACCCTTGCACGTTTATGTCGTTATCCTCCAGAGCATCCAATACCGTTCTGAGGGCAAAGGCTATACCTTCATATGTGGCTCTTAAGAGGTCGTTCCTATTATTGTAGAGTGTAAATCCTATAAAGGTACCCTTGGTGTTTTCATCCCATATAGGAGATCTCTCTCCCATCAAGTAGGGTAGGAAAAACACTCCCTTGGAACCTATCGGCGATTGTTTAGCCAAGTCCTCTATCATCTGGTATATGTTTTCACCTGTTTTTGCAGATAGCTCTACCTCATGCTTTGCAATATTGTTTACTACCCAATCATATGATATGGTAGCACTTTGTACAGCCCCTATCATATTGCACTTTTCCCCGTCCAAGTCATAAAAATTGAAAGTTCTAGCCTGCTTGTCCAATACCGGGGAATCAGTTAAAGTAGATATCCATGAACTGCTCCCTATATAATTATATGCCTGTTCTTTGCCTGTAACTCCTGCTCCTCTAGTAGCACAAGCACCATCGCCACCACCTACGACAACAGGTGTGCCTTGCCTTATACCTAATAAAGAAGCAGCCTCTTTTGTCACATATCCTGCAATGTCAGTAGATTTTTTCAAAGTCGGAAGTTTGCATGGATCTATATCCAATGCTTTTAGTATTTCCTGAGACCATCTCTTATTTTTTATATCCAGCATACATGTGAGGGAAGCATCCGAAAAGTCAGTTATCCCTGGGTTTCCGGTTAGTTTAAAGGATATATAGTCCTTGCTGTTTATAAAGTAGGCAGTATCTTTATATATGTCAGGATGATTTTCTTTCATCCATAATATTTTAGGCAATGTATAGTGAGGATCAATCCTGTTGCCGGTAATATTGTAGAATTGTTTTGCATCGAATATTTCCGAAATATGACTGCTTTGTTTTGCAGACCTAGTATCCGAATGAATTATATTATTAAACAGAGGAACACCTTCCTTATCCATGGGGATACAACCGTTCATATGTCCGCTTAAACCTATAACCGCTATATTAGAAGCATCTATCCCGTTTTTTGCCATCAGCTTTTTTGTTCCCTGTACACAGCTTTGCCAAAAATCATCAGGAGATTGTTCAGACCATCCTTTTTTAGGGTATATCACTTGATATGGAACAACTTCAGCTGATAATTGTTTGCCCTCTGAACTAAAAATTGTACACTTGTTTCCTGTAGTGCCAATATCGAAAGTCAAAATTAAATCATCATTAGCCATTCTCATCACCTATCATAAATTTTTTTGACCATTTCTATAAAAAACTCTAGCATGATAAATAATGCTAGGGCATTACTCTTATTATAATATACTTTTACCAACAGGTAAATGCATCGGTCACCACCAAATGCCATGCAATTTATAAGTCTACATAGCAATCATTTATCTGATTTTGAACTTGCACAAGAGCTAGGTGGCAATATAGATACCATAATTAGTTTGAAAAAAGATATAGAATTAAAGGAATGGAAGAAGGGCATCCAAAAATGAAGGATAGATTGGGTCTGAAGTAAAAAAAGCCAGCAATTTTTTTGCTGACTTTTAATTTTCCACTTTGTTTGGTATTTGTCTTTTTAAAAGTTTGACCATTTGGTCAGTAGGTTCAAAAATGAATTTACTTTCTACACCGTCATGCTTGAATATTCCAAAATACGCTTTTTGCGATCTAGGCGAAGGGGTAAGCTTAAATATCTTCTTTGCATTGTCCTTTATGTGTTTATGACTTTTTACAGGAGCTATCATCTTTACATCTTTTAGATTTATAGTCAAAACTCTTTTAGGATTGTTTCCAATTTGTTTTTCGAAAATAAGGTCGTTTTCTATCAATGTATATCTAAATTCCACAATTATTTTATTTATTATATACCAACCCAGGTATACAACAAAAGCAAGATATATATAGCTTAAAAAAGGTATTCCTATATATCTGTTCAAAAAATTTAAAATTCCCATAAACACCATGAGTCCTACTATTAGTAGAAAAATGAACAATACACTATTGAAAAAAGATGTCTTTGATTGCTTCAGTGTCTCTCTGTACACTTTACTCACCCTTTTTACTATATAGATATAAAATACAATAGTCTTAGAAAAGATTATCTAAGACTATAATTAAATTCATATTAAAAATAAAAAAGTT
>JAQVDB010000043.1 GCA_028698525.1 Clostridia bacterium | reverse complement strand
AGATGTATTACCTTGAAGTATATTTCCCATTTTACCAAGAGGAGTATATATACTTGTATCTTGTATGACAAGGTTATTATTAAATTTGTCATTTTGTTTTTGGCTGATAATATCTATTAAATCTTTCTTTGTTTGTACATGATTTTCGTTATATTCGTCTTTTTTTAATGTACCATAATCCTCATTATTGATTTCATATGGTTTAGCTTTGTTCTGTCGGTTTTGTTCTATCTTTACATTCAAGTCTGATTCCTCATTATAAGATTTTGATGTAGGTAATTCTATCTTTTCTGATTTAGCCTGTCCTTCCAGCCTTTGAGTATCTGTATTTGCCGTAAACTTTACCTCTCTATTTACTCGAGAATCATCTGTGTTTTGCAGGACCTGGCTAAATTCTAGCATCCTTGATGCTACATCTATAGATTTCTGCTGTTTATCAACAACAAAATCAGATGATGGTATATGATCTGTATCGGTTTCTATTCTTTCTAATAGCTCTTCTATCTTTATAGCATCACCGCCATCTTGCTCAATCAACTCATTTTCAAAAGCTTGAATAAATTTATTTTGGATAACATAGCCATCATCAGCCAACAATTTAGCTAAAACTTGAATTTCTCCATTATCAATGTTACTCATAATACTTCTAAAAAAGTTTAAATCGACTCCTAGGTCCTTCCCTTCTTCAAGATTGACTTTACCATGATTTTGATTATTGACATCATTGCTTTCTAACTCCTCCCCTGTAATAATGTAAAGCAATAAGTCAAATACACTTAATGCACTTTCAAAGGATATATTCTCATCTTTATTCTTTATGTCATTTTTTATAATCTTTGAACTGTCATTACCTAAATCACTCAACTTCAAAATCGAGGCTGTCTTCATTCACCGCTTCACCTCCTCCCCATTCATTCATTTCTATGGTCAAATCAGCCGCTATATTTGCATCCATCTCAGATAATATTTCGGCTGCTTGATCACTTTTGATATTACTGAGTATTTCGATTACAATTCCTCGCTCTTCTATTTGTTCTAATATAGCAGCTGCATTTGCTGCATCCATTTCATTATAGAGCTTGATTAACTTTTTTAACTTTTTCTCATCGCCAATCAATTCTTCCAGCTCTTTTAGTTTTTCTTCTATTTGCTTTTCTTTTTCTGCAATAGTATTTTCTCTTTGGTCTAGTTCACTGTTTTTTTGCTGCAATTCCTCTCTTTGCTGTTCTAATAATTCTCTTTGTTCTTTTATTTCATCCATTTGCTCTTCTTCGTCACTTGCTTGTTTATCGGCATCCTGTGTACTTGTCGGCAAACTCTTTATCCTATGTCTAAAGCCAGCTATATCAAAAATAAACAAAGCTGCAAAGGTAACTAACACAGCTAATATGATAGCGACAAATATAAGAAATCCTATCCCTTTTCGATCTTTTTCCTTTTTAACCTCATCCATACCAATCTCTCCGCTTTTTACTATTTGCAAAAGAAACAAATTCATCTATCGTCTTTTGTTCGATTCTTTTTTCTTGTTCTGCCACAACATCGTTGAATTTATCTTTTAATTTCTCATACATCTTTCTCTCTGTCATCTTTTTGATCAAATCATCCTTACACTCTTCACTTTGCCTGTTTATTCTTCGGATGACTTCTTTCTTGTTTTTGTATATCACGGCATATGAATTCAGGCTGCTATCGAATATTTTCAGATCGGAAATATCTATGCCCTTTTCCAACTGTTCTTTTAGATATCCTTCCAGTTCTCGCTTTTTTTGTCTTATATCTTCCAGTTTTTGTTTGTTGACTTCTAGCTCATCATAGATCCTTTTTAATTGGATTTTTATCTGTTCTTCCTGCTTTTGCTTTAAATTAAGCACCTTTTCAAATTTAAATTTGTTTGTCATTGTCTATATCCCTCAGAAAATTTCTTTCATCATTTGAATAGTTTTGTCAAAACTTACCTTTTCTTCAACTGATTGAATTAAAAAGTCATTTATAAGTGCAATTTTTTTAAGTGCATAATCAATATCCGGATTGCTCCCACGTGAATATGCACCGATATTTATAAGATCTTCTGCATCTTTGTATGTAGCAAGTATCTTTTTTATCTTATTAGCAAGTTCTAATTGCTCTTTTTCGCATATGTTCGGCATGATTCTACTTATGCTTTGCATTATATCTATCGCCGGATAATGGCTTGAATCCGCCAATTTTCTGCTCAGTACTATATGCCCGTCTAGTATTCCCCTCACTGCATCAGTTATAGGTTCATTCATATCATCACCATCTACCAAGACAGTATATATTCCTGTTATAGTGCCTTTTTCCCCAGGACCGCTTCTTTCCAACAGCTTTGGTAAGATACCGAACACAGAAGGTGTATATCCTCTTGTTACCGGTGGTTCACCTATAGCCAGGCCCACTTCCCTTTGAGCCATTGCAAAACGGGTCAAAGAATCCATCATCAGCATTACATCCATACCTTTATCCCTGAAAAACTCGGCTATCGAGGTAGCCAGCATGGCACCCTTTAATCTTATCAGGGCAGGTTGATCTGATGTAGCTACAACTACCACCGATCTAGACAAGCCTTCTTGTTTTAGATCGCTTTCTAAAAATTCTTTTACTTCCCTGCCACGCTCCCCAATGAGGGCAATAACATTTATGTCTGCTTTTGTATTCCTTGCAATCATCCCTAGTAAAGTACTCTTTCCCACTCCACTGCCCGAAAAGATACCCAACCTCTGCCCTTTTCCACAAGTTAACAATCCATCAATGGATTTAATGCCTAGGCTCAGCGGTTCTGTTATTCGTTTTCTTTTTAACGGTTGGGGGGGACTTTGTTCAACTGGATAATAATCTTCTACATCATCCAAACAACCTTTATCGTCGATAAAGTTACCTAACCCATCCATTATTCTGCCCTTCAAACTCATCCCCACTGGTATTTTTAACCTACTATTGCATGATTCAACAAAACTACCTGTGGATATTCCAGTTATATCAGCAAAAGGCATGAGCAATATCTTCTCATCCTTAAATCCTACGATTTCAGCATATATACTGGCATCATCATATTTATCATATATAAGACATAGTTCCCCTATTTTACCAGGGGGACCAGTTGATTCAATAGTCAGCCCAACAACCTTATTCACCTTTCCTATATGCTTTTTTAGCATAATACTCTTTACCTTATTATTATATTTATCTAGGATAATCTGGTTTTTCAATGAATATCACCCATTTGTTTCCTGTTTCAATGATAAAAATGCTTTTTTTATAATATCTATCTGGGTTTTTATCCTCTTATCAATAATTCCGTACTCTGTTTCAAGCATAAAACTTCCTTGTGGAATATCAGTATCCGGCTTTATTTTCAAAACGTCAGGTTGTTCTAACAACACAGTAATATCATTTTTTCTATCCTTCAAATAATCATAGTCTTCTTCACTCGTTCTCAATATTATGTAATTCTTGTAATTGAGATCATTTAATTCACATCTTATGAGATTTATTATCCGGTCTCTATTTACATATATATCGTGGTTAACCATTCTTTCTGCAATTGAAACAGCTAAATCTACAACCTGATCTTCTACTTGCTTATACATATCGCTGCGTTGTTTCTCCAGTTCTTCCAGCTTATCTTGATATAATTTTTCACCTTGTTGTTCTCCCTTGATATAGCCTTGCTGATACCCTTGTTCTTGTGCTTCTCGGTATATACTATCCCTTTTCTCTTGTGCATCTTGAATTATTTTTTCAGCTTTTTGCTGCGCCTCATCTAAAACATTTTTTGCTTTACTCTGGGTAAATTGTATAATATTTTTTTTTGCCTCATTTATATGTATTGCTGAAGAAGTCTCTTCTGTTTCAGAATGTCGTTGTGGTATATTTTCCTGTTCATTTATGCTGTTGGGGTTATTTATATCTAAATAAATAGTTTCTGATTTTAGTATTCTAGACAATTATTTCATCCCCTCCACCTCTTGAAATTATTATCTCTCCTGCTTCTTCCAAACTCCGTATTACATTCACAATTTTCTGTTGGGATTCTTCTACATCGCTCAACCTAACTGGCCCCATGAATTCCATATCTTCCTTTATCATTTCAGTTAATCTTTTTGACATGTTAGAGAATATTGCTTCTTTAACTTCTTCACTTGAACCCTTGAGAGCAACCGCAAGATCGCTATTGTCGATCTCCCTTAAAAATCTCTGTATAGACCTGTTATCTAGCAGGACAATATCTTCAAAAATAAACATTCGTTTTTTGATTTCACTTGCAAGCTCAGTATCTGTTATATCTAGAGACTCTATTATGTTCTTTTCGGTGCCTCTATCAACTGAGTTTAAAATATCTACCACAGATTGAATACCCCCAGCAACAGTGAAATCATCGCTTGCCATTGATGATAATTTCCTCTCCAGTATCTGTTCTACCTGCTTAATTACCTCTGGGGAAGTTCTATCCATCAACGCTATTCTCCTAGCTACATCTACCTGAACCTTTTGAGGTAAAGCAGATAAAACAGTTGCAGCCTTATCGGCATTTAGATAAGCAAGGATTAAAGCTATTGTCTGTGGATGCTCTCCTTGTATGAAGTTCAATAATTGTTGTGGATCTGTCTTTCTTACAAAGTCAAAAGGCCTTACCTGTAATGATGAAGTGAGTCTATTAATGATATCCAAAGCTTTTTGGCTACCAAGGGCTCTTTCCAATATATCTTTAGCATATGATATACCACCCTCTGAAATATATTCGTTTGCAAGACATAATTGATAGAATTCATCCTCCACCTTTTTTTTTGATTCTGAGTCCACTTTTTGCATATTTGCTATTTCTAAAGTTAATTGCTCTATCTCATCTTCGTTCAAATACTTAAATATTTGTGCAGATTGTTCCGGGCCTAGAGAAATCAACAATGCGGCAGCTTTTTGTCTGCCGTTTAGCCCCCGATTTCTTAATGACATTTTTTCACTCTCCTAATCTTCATTCAACCATGTCCTGATCAATCCCGCCACTTCCTCAGGTTTTTGTCTTATAAGCTTTTCTATTTGATTTCTCTTTTTGCTTTGTTCATCATCTTGAAACAATTCTTCAGTTTCATCAACTACAGCTGCAGTTTCCTGTTGAGTTTCTAATTCCTGCATGCTTTTACGTGCATTCCTTCTAGCAAAAACCACTAACAATATTATTATTACAGCTACAGCTGAAACGATAATAATATTGGTCAATCTTTGTTTCTTTTTTAATTGTTCAGCAGCGCTAAACGCCTCGTTTATATCATCTTTTAGTCCCTTCTTTGAAAATGGCATATTCTGCACATTGACAAATGATGGATCTATACCTACAGCAGAAGCGACAAGGGTCCTTACTTCCTCTAATCCAGTACCGCTCAATGCGGTTTGATCTACATCACTACTATCTATGATTACGGATATGGATAAATCCTTGATCTGACCCTGAGCCTGTTCAATCTGTTCTTTTATCTGATTGACCTCATAGTTCTTGATTTCGTTCTTTTTCTCATAGGATGAATCTCCCTCATCTGGTTGCACATATTGAGCAGCCCCATCATTACTATCTATCCCGGGTACTCCTCCTCCGTCAGGATTTTGCATCTTTTCTTTTAATTTTTCTACACTCACAACTATTCCTTCATCATCAATCACCGGTTCGAACTTAACTGTTTCAGATACTTTTTTATCAAAATCAAGTACCACATTTGAAGCAGCCACAATTTTATTGTATCCAAATACTGGCTCTAAAAGATCTTTTATTCTTTGGTTTATCATTTGCTCAAACTTATTTTTTAGTTCTATCTGATTGTTCACAAGCTCTTGTTGATCGTCTATGTCTGAACTTAGTATATTAGCATTATTGTCAATAATAGTAACATTTTCAGGTTTTAAACCCTCAATGCTATTAGCCACTAAACTTTCCACAGCTTTCACATTTTGAGGCTCTAATTGTGCGCCTCTTCTAATCTTTAATATCACAGATGCAGTTACAGGATGGTTGTTGTCTTTTATCACAAAATTATCTTCTTCAGGCATTCCTATATAAACTATTGCATCTTCTACATTGTCTAACGTTTTTATTGAATTGGCAAGGTCACGCCTTATGTAGTCAACAAAAAGCTTTTGTCTTTCTTGATCAGTTGTTCCGATTTTTATCTCTTTCATATATTCTTGAAAAGTTAAAGGCTGTTTAGGAATTCCTTCTGATACTAACTGCATCCTAGCCTTATCTACCATGTTTTTAGGCACTTTTATTGTTGTATTATTCAGCTCTGATTTCCATGGAATATCTAACTCATCCAATTTAGAAGTTATTTCTGCAGCGCTTTCAGTATCCAAACCCGAATATAGAACATCATAAGCATCTCTGGAGAATACAATACCCATTACTAATAATCCTAATATCACAGCAGATACTATTATAATAAAGCGTATTTTTTGGGATTTGTTTAAACCCTGCCAGAAATCGTCCAGTTGTTTTTTTATTCTAGTTATAGTTTCACGCACCAAATACACCTCATTTCTTGACAGGAGTCAAACTAAATTTGCATTCTCATTATCTCCTGATAAGCCTCCACCATTTTATTCCTTATCTGAAGCGTCAATTGAAGAGCAATATCGGCTTTTTCAGCATCAATAACAACATTGTGAAGATTTTCAGGCTGTTTTGCAACGAGCATGTCATTTGATTTATCCGCTTGTTTTTGAAGGCTATCCACTTTATAAATTGCATTTTTTAATGTTTCAGAAAAACTTTTCTTGTTTTCCGCTTTGTTAGATGTAAGACTATTTGTTTGACCAAAATTATTAATCTGTTGTAGATCGCTAATCCTCATAAATCATAACACCTCTCTATAGTTTTCCAATGTCCAGTGCACGAATTAACATGCTTTTTGATGAATTAAAACAAGTAATATTGGCTTCGTATGATCTAGTGGCAGAGATCATATTTACCATTTCTTCTATTATATTTATATTGGGCATGTTTACATATCCTTCCTGGTCAGCATCGGGATGTTCAGGGTTATATACTCTTTTATAAGGACTAGTATCTTCTATGATTCCAGTCACCTTTACCCCTCCCCCTGCTTTGTCCACCGCATTACCTAATACATTTTTGAATGAATCAGAGTCTTTCTGCTCTGCGAAAACAACAGTCTTTCTTCTGTAAGGATCTCCAGTTTCAGTTCGTGTGGTATTCATATTAGCGATATTTTTAGATATCACATCCATCCTTAACCTCTGTGCAGTTAAGCCGCTAGCACTTATATCTAAAGAATCAAGATAACCCATTTTATCATCTACCTCCTGTAATCGCAGTTTTTATTTTTCTGAGCTGTCTTGATATTTGAGTAGAAACCGAATTATATTGCAGAGTGTTTTTTGCCAGTTCGGCCATCTCATAATCGATATCTACATTGTTTCCATCCATCCTCATCCTTGTTTTATTCTGCTTATTAATTATAGGTTGAATTTGATCTAATCCCTTTTTCCCTATAGGTATATGTTGGTCTCTAGTGACTTTACCTTTCAATTTCATTATGTTTTCATCTAACAGCTCCTCAAAAACAACTCCTGATCTCTTGAACCCTGGCGTATCAACGTTAGCAATATTATTATTAATTATCTGGTTTCTCATCGATAAAACGTCCATAGCTTTTTCCATTGAATTAATATTGCCAAAAACATTCATAGGTTTATTCCTCCCAACATGATCTATAAGCTATACGGTTGAGTTTCATTATTGTTGACATTTTTTTTTGTTTTTTTACATTATTCTCATCCATACTTAATATTTTATGTAAATTTTTGTAATGTGTACATGCTACTTTATTATCAATTATTCTTTATTGTAGGACTTTGGTCCTATTTTGCACAAAAAAATAAAGAGCTAAGTTTTCTTAACTCTTTATTTTCTCCAGTTCTTCTAATAATCTGTCATTTAATATACGTATAAATGTGCCTTTCATTCCAAGGGATCTTGATTCAATAACGCCTGCACTTTCAAACTTCCTTAATGCATTGACTATTACAGATCTTGTTATTCCTACTCTATCTGCTATTTTACTAGCAACTAATAGACCTTCCATACCATCTAATTCTTTGAAGATATATTCTACTGCCTCTAATTCAGAATAAGATAAAGTACCAATAGCTAGCTGTACAACTGCTTTTTTCCTTGCATTTTCTTCTATTTCATCATTCTTTGTCCTGATAATCTCCATGCCAACTACAGTGGCACTATATTCAGCTAAAACCAAGTCATCTTGGTCATATTCCCCTTTATCTTTCATAAAAAGCAAAGTACCCAATCTTTCACTGCCACCATTTATTGGCGTAACAGTCATAATGCTATCGGAAAATTCTAAATCTTCTTCTCGATTAAAGATAAAGATTTTATCTTGTGTAATATTTGCCTCGGTTTGTTCAATATTTAATAGATATTTATTAAATCTCTTTGGTATCACGTTATCTTGTATAAATATCTCTTGGGGAAAAAGAGCGGAATGTCCTAAAATTTCCCCATTTTTACTGGCTATATATACATTTGAGTCCAGCTCTTCACTTAAAATATTACATAGATCAGCAAAAACAACAGGTTTACTTCCTGCTTTTTGCAAAACCTTGTTCAACCTTCTAGTCTTTTCTAGCAATGTCCTTGCCATATCCTACACTCCTTTATATTATATATCTTTCTATATCTCTGTTGGAAATATCATCTTTAAATCTTCCAACTACATAATCCCTATCAATTGTTATGTCCTTTTGTTCAATATCAGGTGCATCAAAGGATATATCCTGCAAAAGCTTTTCAAATACGGTATATAGTCTTCTGGCTCCAATATCCTCCATTTGTTCGTTTTGTATATAAGCTATATTTGCTATTTCATCTATTGAATCTTCTGTAAATTCAATGTTTACACCTTCGGTATTCATCAATGCTATATATTGTTTGGTGACTGCATTTTCCGTCTTTGTGAGTATCTGTTTAAAATGTTCTTTATTCAAGCTATTCAGCTTGACTCTTATTGGAAATCTACCTTGTAATTCTGGTATCAAATCGCTTATTTTAGCTACATGAAAAGCACCAGCAGCTATAAACAATATATGATCGGTTTTTACAGGACCATATTTTGTCATCACTGTGCTTCCTTCCACTATAGGTAATATATCTCTTTGAACCCCTTCTCTTGAAACATCAGGTCCGCCACTATAATCTTTACCTGCAATCTTATCAATTTCATCCAGAAAGATTATGCCATGTTGTTCAGCCTTATCTATTGCTTCAGCATTAACTTCATCCATATCTATTAACTTTTGCGCTTCTTGTTGGGCTAATATCTTTTTAGCTTCTTTTATTGTAACTCTTCTCTTTTTTTTCTTTTTAGGAAATAAGTTCCCAAAAACATCTTGCATATTTATGTTTATCTCATCATTACCCATGTTAGAAAAAAAATCAATGCTGGTCCCCAGCGTATCTTCCACTTCTATTTCAATATATTCACTATCAAGTTCTTCTGTAGCAAGCTTCTTTTTTAATTGTATCCTTCTCTCTTTTATTTCCCCTTTCTCCTGACTGTCATAATTTCCCTGTTCATCGTTTTCATAATCTATAGTCCCAAACAACGCTTCCAGAGGATTATTCACATTCTTTTTTCTTCTAGAATACGGTAGCAATATATTGGCTATCCTTTGCAAGGCTAACTCTTGGGCTTTGCTCATAACAGTTTTCATCTTTTCATTTTTCTGCATCCTTATAGATTCTTCTACCAAATCTCTGATCATGGACTCAACATCTCTACCCACATAACCCACTTCCGTGAATTTCGTAGCCTCGACTTTTATAAACGGTGCTTTAACTAATTTAGCTAATCTTCTGGCAATTTCTGTTTTCCCTACACCCGTTGGGCCTATCATAACTATATTTTTGGGAGTAATTTCTTCCTGTAACTTTTTCTCTAATCTGCTTCTTCTATATCTGTTTCTCAATGCAATTGCAACAGCTTTTTTAGCTTCTTCCTGACCGATTATGTATCTATTCAACTCACTTACAATCTGTTTTGGAGTCAATTCATCCACAAACCATCCTCCTCTCTAAAGCTTCTCTAATGTTATATTGTCATTTGTATAAACGCATATTGAAGCAGCTATAAGCAAAGATTTTCGAGCTATTTGCTCTGCGCTCAGTTGTGTATTCCCTAACAATGCTTTTGCAGCTGCAAGGGCATATGATCCTCCCGATCCAACTGCTATAATATCATCATCCGGCTGTATAACTTCTCCATTCCCTGATATGAGCAACATATCCTCCTTGTCCGCAGCTATCAATAACGCTTCTAACTTTCTTAATACCTTATCCGCTCTCCATTCCTGTGCTAAATTCACTGCTGCCCGCCTCAAATTGCCCCCGCTTTCTTCTAATTTAGCTTCGAACTTTTCAGATAAAGTAAAGGCATCTGCAACTGAACCTGCAAAGCCTACTATCACACGATTATTATATACTTTCCTTACCTTTTTTGCGCCATGCTTTAGTATGGTATTTTGCCCAAAAGTGACCTGTCCATCTCCTGCCACAACTACATTCTGTCCTTTACGGACAGCTACAATAGTAGTACCTCTAAACATCGAAATAGTACCTCCAGTTAATATATGTGCGATACAGAACATATCAATATTATCATATATGTTTTTTTTAATCAATAATTTAATCCAATTGATTGATAAATTCACTCAATACAAACAATGAATTACGTGAAACCTGTATACGCCTATTTTTTTTATCCCTTATCTTTTTATTTGGACTGGGAAGTATCCCAAAGTTAATATTCATAGGCTGAAAATCAAGCAAATGTGGATCAGTAATATATCCACAAAGGGCACCTATTCCAGTCTCTTTTGGAAATATTATAGGAGCCTTATGATGTATAAATCGATACATATTTATCCCGGCAACTAAACCACTTGCAGCAGATTCTACATACCCTTCCACCCCTGTCAGCTGGCCTGCAAAAAATATATTATCGTCTGTCTTCATCTGCATTGTAGGTTTAAGTAAACGGGGAGAATCTATAAATGTGTTCCTATGCATAACCCCATATCTAACAAATTCAGCATTCTCTAACCCCGGTATCAAACGGAACACTCTCTTTTGCTCACCCCATTTTAGATTTGTCTGAAAACCTACCATATTAAAAAGAGTGCCTTCTATATTATCTCGCCTGAGTTGTACTATAGCGTGTGGTGGTTTATCATCCTTAAAGCGATATTCAAAACCCACAGGCTTTAGCGGGCCAAACAACAATGTTTTATCGCCTCTTTTAGCCATTACTTCCACCGGCATACAGCCTTCAAACACTGAAGGTTTCTCAAAATCTCTTAATTTTGCTGTTTCTGCATTTACCAGCTCAGTCCAAAATTTTTCATACTCTTTTTCATTCATTGGACAATTGATATAATCATCGCCCCTATTATATCTCGATCCCCAAAATGCCTTCTCAAAATCAATAGAATCCCTTGTAATAACTGGAGCAGCAGCATCAAAAAAATAGAGGCATTTTTCCCCAGTAAGCTCAATTATGTTATCCACTAATGAATCTGATGTTAAAGGTCCTGTAGCAATTATTACATTTTCATCTTCAGGTATTTGGCGCATCTCTTTATTTGTTATGCTTATATTATTATTGTTTGACAAAATATCTGTGATTTGTCTTGAAAAATTCGTCCTATCCACCGCCAATGCATCACCTGCCGGGATTCTGTTTGAATCCGCAGCTTTTAAGATTATCGAGTCTAGCATCCTCATCTCATCTTTTAATAATCCTGAAGCATTTTCCAGCCTATCTGAACCCAATGAATTGCTGCAAACAAGTTCAGAAAACAAATCTGTCTTATGTGCAGGAGTAGTCTTGATCCCCCGCATTTCAACAAGAGTAACATCTACCCCTCTTTTCGCGAGCTGCCATGCAGCTTCTGACCCGGCTAAACCGGCTCCGATTATTAGTACTCGTTTTTCCATTGATTCACCTTCATTATAATTTTTCTGTGTATCCACAATCATCATTTGTACATTTAAGTTTGCCCTTGCTTTTCCTGCTTTTGTTCTTCACCATCATTCCTCCACATTCTGGACACTTTTTTTCTACTGGTTCATTCCAAGATACAAAATCGCAATCCGGATAATTTTTACATCCATAAAATCTTCTACCCTTTTTTGTCTTTTTAACTACCACATTAGAACCACATTTAGGACATTTTACATTTAGTTCCTGCACCAAAGGCTTCGTAAATCTGCATTCAGGAAAACCCGGGCAGGCTAAGAATTTCCCGTATCTCCCTTGTTTTACAACTAAATTTTTACCGCATTTTTCACATTTTTCTTTGGAAACCTCTTCTTTTATCTCTATTTTCTCCATCTGTTCTTCTGCATTCTTTAAAGAATCGCTAAAAGGCTGATAAAATTCCTCTAATACTTCATTCCAGTTTTTTTGACCTTCTTCAATAAAGTCTAAATCTTGCTCCATATTTGCCGTAAATTGAACATCTACAATATCTTTGAAGTATTCCTTCATAATATCATTGACGATAGTACCCAGCTCTGTTGGTTTTAGATATCTTTCCTCCCGTTCTACATATCCTCTTGTTAAAATAGTATTTATTATCGGCGAATACGTGCTAGGCCTACCTATGCCCTTTTCCTCTAAAGTTTGAACTAAAGATGCCTCTGTATATCTTGCCGGCGGCTTGGTAAAATGCTGTTTATCATTCAATTTTAATAAAGATAGATCATCACCTTTGTTTATATCAGGTAAAATATTTTCGTCTTTCTCTTCACCGTCAGTATAAACAGTCAAGAACCCCGGAAATTTCAGTGTAGAGCCTGTTGCCTTAAAGATATAATCGTTGCAACTAATTTTAATAGTCACTGTATCATATATAGCATATTCCATCTGGCTAGATATAAATTTATTAAATATAAGTTTGTACAATTTGTACTGGTCTTTTGTAAGAGAGTTTTTTATATCATCAGGAGCCCTAAAGGCTGATGTAGGTCTTATGGCTTCATGAGCATCCTGGGTACCTTTTTTGCTCTTATACATATTAGGTTTGTCCGGATAGTATTTGCTTCCGTACTGCTCTAAAATATATTCCTTGGCTTGTTTTCTGGCCTCGTTGGAAACTCTGACTGAGTCGGTCCTTATATATGTAACCAAACCTACCGTTCCCTCTCCTTTTATATCTATTCCCTCATACAATTGCTGGGCAATTAACATTGTCTTTTTAGTGCTAAAACCCAACTTGTTGGAAGCTTCCTGTTGTAGCCTGCTGGTTGTGAACGGGGGTGTTGGATACCGTTTCTTTTCCTTTTTGCTTTTATAAATTACTTCGAAAACACCATTTTCAATTTCTTTCTTTATCCTATCTACATCCTCTTTAGTATTCAGTTTTATCTTTCCTTTTTTATTGCCATAAAACTCCGTTTCAAATTCAGCTTTAATATCATTATCATATAAAATCGCAGCAAGAGTCCAATATTCTTCAGGTTTGAACCTTCCAATTTCTTCTTCCCTATCACATATTATTCTTATAGCTACTGACTGTACCCTACCTGCACTCAACCCTTTCTTTACCTTTCTCCATAAAAGAGGACTTATCTTATACCCCACTATTCTATCTAAAATACGTCTAGCTTGCTGTGCATCAACAAGGTTTTGGTCTATTTTGCGAGGATTCTTTATTGCATCTTTTACGGCGTTTTTAGTTATTTCGTTAAATTCAATCCTGCATGGCTCGTTTTTATCAATATCAAGCACATTAGCTATATGCCAAGATATAGCTTCCCCTTCTCTATCAGGGTCTGTTGCTAAATATATTTTTTCTGATTTTTTTGCCTCTGTCTTTAGCTTTTTTACTATATCTCCTTTTCCACGAATCGTTATATATTTGGGAACGAACCCATCTTCTATATTAACCCCTAATCTACTTTTAGGAAGATCTATCACATGTCCCATAGAAGCTACTACTTTATAGTTTCTTCCTAAAAACTTTCCTATTGTTTTAGATTTTGTAGGTGACTCTACAATTAAAAGTTTCTTTCCCAATTTTACCCCTCCATTTTTAGTTAGCCTTAAAAAATTTCCCCGGCAATTGAATTATGATACCATTTAACTCCATGTTTATCAAGGTAGAACTCACTATTTTTACAGGTAAGCCGGTTATCTTTATTATCTCATTTATATGCATAGGCTGATTTTTTATACAATTATAAATAGCTTTTTGTTCTTTCCCAGATAGCTCCTCAAATTTTTTGTCATTATCTTGTTTTGAAACAAAGTTAATATGTATTTCTTCAAGTATATCTTCCACTGTATAAACTAACTTTGCTCCCTCCTGTATCATCTTGTTTGTACCTTCACTCAATCCACTATTTATATTGCCGGGTATTGCAAACACTTCTCTTCCCTGTTCAAGGGCATAATCTACAGTTATCAAGGTCCCACTCCTTGAGCTAGCTTCTATAACAAGGACTCCTAATGATAAACCGCTTATAAGTCTATTTCTCACCGGAAAATTTCCGGACTTTGGCACCATGCCTAAAGCAAATTCAGACATGACTACACCATTTCTAATTATATTATTATACAATTTTTCATTTTCAGGGGGGTATACAACATCTATCCCTGAACCTAACACAGCTATTGTTCGTCCTCCCGCATCTAAAGCTCCTTGATGAGCAAAAGTATCTATCCCTCTTGCCATTCCACTTACTATTGTTATACCCATCTTTGCCAGTTCATAGGAAAATCTTTTAGCCATCTTTATGCCATAATAAGTCGCATTTCGCGAGCCGACTATAGCAATAGCTTTATCATCATTTTCCCCAAATGCCCCTCTAACATACAACAGTTCCGGCGAATCAGTGATGTTCTTTAAATTTTCAGGATAACTTTTACTGTCTTTTGTTAGGACATTTACACCTAATCTTTCCAATGCCATCATGTATTGGTTGAACTTTCTTTTATCCCTATATTTTAGTATCTGTTCAACTGTCTTAGGACCTATAGAATTTACATTGAGCAGTTGGTCTGCATCAGCCTTCCATACCTGTTCAGCATCTCCAAAATACTCTAAAAGTTTCCTTGTTCTATAAAGTCCTAACCCAGGCACACTATAAAGCCAGATTAAATATTTTTTACTATCCAACTTTGTCCTCCTCTTTGAAAATATTGCTCAAAAATCAGATCATAGCTTGCCTGTCCAGTACTTTCTATCAAGTGTTCTATATTGAATAACCTCGGCTATATGATTTTCTCTAATCCATTCTTCTCCTTCTATATCAGCGACAGTACGTGCTATTTTTATGATTTTGTTATAAGCACGCATGCTTAATTTTAATTTTTCAAACGCATTTTCCAAAAGCTTTTTACTGTCTTTATCCATCATGCAGTATTTCTTTATCAATTTTGTGCTCAGCTGGCTATTAAAATAAATTTTTTCCTTTCTATAGCGATCTAGTTGTATTTCCCTAGCTTTGTCCACTCTTTCTTTAATCTGAGCTGAACTTTCATTTTTCTCTTTTGAAACCATGTCTTGATAATCCAATGCAGGAACCTCAAGTTGAATATCTATCCTGTCCAACATAGGGCCTGATATTTTACCTAGGTACCTTCTTATCTGATTGGGTGTACATCGGCACTCCCGCTTTAAATCCCCAAAATACCCGCACGGACATGGATTCATGCTTGCTACAAGCATGAACTCGGCAGGAAAGGTTACTGTAGCATTTACCCTTGCAATTGTCACTTTTCCATCCTCCAAAGGTTGCCTCAACACTTCCAAGGCATCTCTTTTGAACTCAGGTATTTCATCCAAAAATAGCACACCTCTATGTGCCAAACTTACCTCTCCTGGACCGGGAATCACTCCTCCACCTACAAGTGATGAATTTGATATCGTGTGATGGGGTGTTCTAAATGGCCTGATTGTTATTATGGATGCTTTATTCAATTTACCTGCTATACTATGTATCTTGGTCACTTCCATAGCTTCATCAAAAGTCATATCCGGTAAAATTGTTGGTATCCTCCTAGCTAACATAGTCTTACCGGAACCTGGAGGGCCTATCATAATTATGTTATGTGAGCCGGCTGCACCAATTTCCAACCCCCTCTTGACAAACTGTTGCCCTTTTACATCGGAGAAATCATCGTCAGTATTAACTCTATGTTTTAAGTTAAGGCGGTCACAACTTATTTTAGCTATTCGTTTGGTGCCTGTCAAAAATTCTACTACATCAATCAATGTATCCACAGGATAAATATTCAACCCCTCCAACAAAGATAACTCACCAGCATTGCCTGCTGGTACAATGATATCATTGTACCCCAGTTGTTTTATAGAAATAGCCATAGGAAGGGCACCTTTTATAGCCCTTATATGGCCATCCAATGATAATTCACCTAATATTACAAAATCTCTAATATTAACATCACCCAAAATTCCCATACAATTCAATATGCTAATAGCAATAGGTAAATCGTAATTTGAGCCTTCTTTTCTTATATCGGCAGGGGCAAGATTAACAGTTATCCTCCTTATCGGAAATTGAAAATTAGAGTTTTTTATAGCAGCCCTGACTCTTTCTTTTGACTCTCTTACAGAAGTATCCGGCAACCCCACAATATCAAAGCAAGGCAATCCACTGGATATATCAGTCTCAACCTCAACTATATGCCCGTTTAAACCTATCAAAGCACAGCTCTTTACCTTGGAAATCATAATAAGCACCTTTTTCTCCCAAAATTATCATATTTATTTTACCATATTATTTTTATGTGTCCACAAATTTCATATATCACTAAATTCTATACCAATTTAATAAATCCTGCTTTTCATATAAAAAAGCAGGATTTACCATCTTTCTTTAAAAATAAACTCTATTAATTTTATTTCATATAATGTAAAAACAAACTCATAAAACATATTTAAAAATTTATTTCAATAATTTAATGCTATAACATTTATGGATTTGGGCAGGATAGCTTTCAGCGATTTGACCATCATAAACAATCTGTATATTATCGCCTATTGCAATATCATCTATGATTATCTCTTTATCTCGGAAATCTGACAAGGCTGCATCGCTTACCGATATAGTAATTTGATCAGCAGAATTTAATTCAGATGATCCTTTCACCGGTTGTACCAACAAATAAGATTGGTTTATATCAAGCACTACTGCATTAAATGAAGTCCGGTCTTTTTTCCCTAGACTGCTGCAGCCCACTAATATAACAAACGCAATTACTATACATACAATTAAAAAAGAATATCTGTTTGTCATTTGAATCCCTCCTCAATTTGTTAGGCGATTAATCAGCACATTTGTTCCTATGTAGTTGCCCTGTTTTATGCTTTATCGCCTCTCAATCTGTTCAAATTTCTTTTTAACCCATATTGTCCTGTCTCGCATACCCAACTCGCTATAGCATTTAACTAAATTCTTATAGGCATATTTGTTTTCAGGTTGTATCTCTATAACCTTATTTGCATAATATATTCCCTTCTTATAATTCTTAAAATTCTTTATAAAAAGATTGGAGAGACTCATGAGTATGTTAATATCTTTAGGATATTCACTAAGTCCTTTTTTCAAAATTTCTAGGGCTTCTTGCTTTTTTTGCATCATTCCAAGGGCGATAGATAAGTTACAATAGCATTCACAATAGAAGGTTTTAGACATAGAGTCTTTGTTCATATCCAATGCCTTTTTATACTGACAAACAGCTTGTTGATAGAGCATCCTATTAAAATATAGATCCCCTTTAAGCTTATAATTTAACATACGTTCAGGGTTAGCTTTGATAGCTTGATCAATATAGCCTATCGCTATTTCATAGTTTCCCTCATCCCACAACAGTGTAGCCAGGTTATGGTAAATAAATTCATCCCTAGGGTTTACTGTCAGTCCCTGCAGATAAGCTTTTAATGCTTTTTGGTGATAACCCCTTCCATAATAGAAAGCACCCAAGTTTAAATAAGCCTCTGAACTGCCGGGCTGCAATTTTGCTTGGGTTCTTAAACAAAATTCCATAGCGGCTAGATCGCCCATATTTTCATAAATAAAGGCCGCTTTCTCCCATAAGTATACGTTATCCCCTTGGAACATATTGGGGTTATATTCCAGTATTTCCTTAAAGTACTTCATGACATAATCCATTGTCAACTGCTTGTTCTTTATTTCCAACTTATTCTTTCCACTATAGTCTGTTTCCCAAATGGTATCCAATCTATTCTCTATATACTCAAACTTCCACTTCATTATTGTACTTTTGGGAATGGGTACATTTTCACCCATCCTTTCTTCAGGAATCCTTTCTTCTATCCAGTGGCGCATCTTCTCCGCCGATTTGCTCTTTCTTAACTGTATAACAAGCCATTTCCCTGGGCGATAGAAATATGATTTCTGATAGTAAATTCGACGAAAACCCTTAGCGAATATATTGTCCAAATGGTATGGGGGTTTTTGCGGATCTTGCTGGAAGAATTCACCCCACGTATAAGAATATCTTTCATATAACTTGTAATATGGATTAGCTTTATTAGACTCACTGATCATATCCAAGTATTTGGAGGCTGTAGCCTGAAGTTCATTAAACCTCTTTGTCCCTTTTCTTACTCCTTGCATCCGTAAGGGCTCCAGTCC
>JAQVDB010000042.1 GCA_028698525.1 Clostridia bacterium | reverse complement strand
ACTATAGCCACCAACATGGCAGGCCGTGGAACCGATATAGTATTGGAAGAAGGAGTGGCAGAGCTAGGAGGGCTCTTTGTTCTAGGCACTGAACGCCATGAGAGCAGAAGGATAGACAACCAGCTGCGGGGTCGTTCCGGTAGACAGGGAGACCCGGGCAAGTCTCAATTTTTCATATCTTTAGAAGATGATCTGATGAGGCTGTTCGGTTCAGAAAAGATAATGGGCGTAGTAGATGCCTTGGGCATGGAAGAAGATCAGCCCATAGAGCATAAGATGTTGTCCAGTCAGATAGAAAATGCCCAAAAGAGGATAGAAGGCAGAAACTTTGGAATCAGAAAGCATGTCCTCCAATACGATGACGTAATGAACGTCCAGAGGAACGTGATATATTCCCAGAGACAGAGTGTGTTGGAAGGCGAAGACCTAAAGGACAGCCTGATGAATATGCTGGATACCATAGTGGGAGAGATGGTAGACGTATATACTGCAGAGATACCCAATCCGGAAGAGTGGGATTTAAAGGGATTGTTTGATTACCTCAAAGGTATATGCTTGCCGGATGGTGTGCCCCAGTATGATGAACAAGAGATTTTGGAGCTGGACAGAGACAAACTCAAAGAAGATATAATGAGCATGGCAAAAGAGGCATATCAGCGCAAGGAACAGGAAATAGGTTCAGACAAGATGAGAGAAGTAGAGAGGGTAATATTGCTCAAAACTGTAGACCAAAAATGGATGGATCATATAGATGCTATGGATCAGCTGAGACAAGGAATAGGATTGAGGGCCTATGGTCAAAAAGACCCTGTAGTAGAGTACAAATTTGAAGGATATGACATGTTCCAGCAGATGGTAAGAAGCATACAAGAGGACACATTGAAATTCCTATATCACATACAGGTGGATCAAGAAATGCCCAAGAGAGAAAAGATTGCGGAACCTACTAATGCCACCCATGGAGGTCAAGAGACGGTTAAGCAGCCCGTAGTCAAACAGGATAAGATAGGTAGAAATGACCCCTGTCCTTGTGGCAGCGGCAAAAAATATAAAAAATGTTGTGGAAGACACAAATAAAGAGGAGTTGATAATTATGGTTCAGTTGGATGAGATAAAAAGAGATCTTTCCATACTGCATAAAGCTATACAAGAATTGGGTGTTTCACTTTGACGTGGAAAAAGCCAAGCAAGAAATATCAGAACTAGAGAAAGATATGGCTTCCCCCGGATTTTGGGATGATATTGAAAAGGCTCAAAAAGTGAGCAGCCGGGTAAATTTTTTAAAGAACAGGATAGCCACATATAAAGACCTTAATACCAAAGCAGAAGATTTAGAAGTGATGATAGAGCTTTCGGAAGAGGAAGAGGATTCCAGTATTCTCCGGGAAATAGAAGAGGGACTACAACAGTTGGATAAACAGTATCAGGATACCAAACTAGAGACTTTGCTGGACGGAGAATACGATGAAAAGAATGCTATACTCTCCATCCATGCCGGAGCAGGAGGAACAGAAGCCCAAGATTGGGCCCAGATGCTAATGAGAATGTATACCCGCTGGGCAGAAAAGAGAGGCTATGATCAGGAGACGCTGGATATACTTCCGGGAGACGAGGCCGGGCTGAAAAGTGCTACCATATTGATAAAAGGAGCATATTCATACGGATATCTCAAATCTGAAAAGGGAGTACACCGGCTGGTGAGGATATCACCTTTTGATTCCTCAGGGAGGAGACATACATCCTTTGCAGCGATAGAGGTTATGCCTGAAATAGATGATGACAATGACGTGGATATAGACCCAAACGACTTGAGAATAGACACCTATAGGGCCAGCGGTGCAGGGGGTCAGCATGTAAACAAGACTGATTCGGCTATCAGGATAACCCATATACCCACAGGCGTTGTAGTACAGTGTCAGAACGAGCGATCCCAGCATAAAAACAAGGCAACAGCTCTTAAAATGTTGAAGTCCAGGCTGGCAGAGCTGAAAGAAATGCAGAACCTAGAGAGGATAGAAGAGATAAAGGGAGAACATAAAAGGATAGAATGGGGCAGCCAGATAAGGTCCTACGTATTCCATCCCTACAGCATGGTAAAGGACCATCGCACAAATGCTGAAACAGGCAATATAGGCGCTGTGATGGATGGGGATATAGACCTTTTTATAAACGAGTATCTAAAGGATAAAAATAAGTAATGGAGGTATATCAATGTCAGAAAAGCAGTTTATTATCTTCGAATTGGGTGAGGAAACATACGGTGCTGATATAAGCAAGATAAGAGAGATAATAAAACCGGTACAACCTACAAAAGTGCCTAACAATCCTGAATTTATAGAAGGCGTAATAGACGTGAGGGGACAGGTGGTGCCACTTTTGGACCTTAAAAAGAGATTTCACCTAGGCGAAGGAGAATATGGCGCAAATTCAAAGATAATGGTAGCGGGACAGGAGGGGGACCTGATAGGCTACCTTGTAGATGACGTAACAGAAATTATCTCTATGACAGAGGAAGAACTTTCACCGGCACCGGATGTAACTAAAATCGGTAAGGAATATATACAAGGGGTTACAAAAAAGGATGATAGGCTGCTGATCTTGTTGGACATGAACAAAGTATTATCTGTAGATGAAAAAGAAGTGCTAGATGATCTACGCTAGGATAAAACACACAACACAAGGGGACAGTTCTATTGTGCACTTTTAAAAGTGCACAATAGAACTGTCCCCTTGTGTTGTCCAAAGCATTCATTTGATCAATTGGTTTATCCTTTTGGCCATATCATCCAGATGCACTATCTCATCCTGAAGATTGCTCTCTATAACAGCCCGGGGCATTCCGTATACCACACAGCTATCAGGGGATTGGGCGATAATATGGCTGCTGTTTTTCTTGGCGGCACTTATCCCGTTCCTGCCGTCGCTGCCCATGCCTGTCATTATTATACACACAGCATGTTTTCCATATACATCGCCTACGCTCTCCATCAGCAGGTTCACCGATGGAGCATAACGATACCCTAAGCTCTCGTTGGAAACTATACTTATCCTATTGCCTTGTGATACCGCCATCTGCTGTCCACCCGGGCCTATATAAACAGTGCCAGGCTCTATGGACATCCCATCCTGTGCTTCTACAACTTTAAGGGCAGACATCCCGTCCAACCTCTGTGCTAACGAGTTTGTAAATATAGGGGGCATGTGCTGTGCTATCATTATGCTCCCCTTTATATCTCCTCTTATCTTGGGAATGATAGAAACTAGAGCACTAGGACCTCCTGTTGATATACCTATGGCGGCCAATTTAAAACTCCTGTTATATGTAGCGTCATCAGTTTCAACAGATGTAGCAACAGTGCTTACTTTTTTCCCATTAAGATTAGCTTGGGCAGCACACCTTATTTTTCTCAACAAATTCTCTCTTCTCAGATTTTCCTTTTCGATATAATCAATTGCCCCTGCTTCCAACGCCATCAAGGTAGAGTCAGTTCCCTGTTTGGTAAGGGCGCTTACCATTATTATAGGTACAGGGTGTTGCTCCATAATCTTTTGGGTAGCCTCTATGCCGTCCATCACTGGCATGGTTACATCCATGGTCACCACATCAGGTTTTAAAGCCTTTATCTTATCCAAAGCCTCTTGACCATTTCGGGCAATGCCTACAATGCTGATATCTTTCTCCCCCACCAGCATATCCCTTACAATCATTCGCATAAATGCAGAGTCATCAACTATTAGAACTTTTATCATATATGGGTCTCCTCTTTATATTGTTATAATATATGTACTAAAAAAATTTATGCTGCTCTAATCATAGATACCCCTATACTTATATTATAAGCTAATTTACTATGAAAACAACCAGAACAGCAACAACACAAGGGGACAGTTCTATTGTGCAGTTAGCTAATATTAATTAAATTATTTCTTTATTATTTCTTAATAAATATGTAGGCTAGGTAGTATATAATGGAAATGGGTGATATGATGGAAAAAATATTGATTGTTGAGGATGACGCTGATATAAGGAAGATTCTAAAAATTTATCTTGAAGGAGAATCTTATCAGGTGTGGGAAGCAGAAAATGGTGCTAAAGCTATGAAGCAATTGATTGAACAACCTGATCTCGTTATTTTAGATTTAATGCTTCCGGATACTGATGGAATAAGCATCTGTAAAAGTATTCGCAAAAAACACCATTATCCAATCATTATGATTACAGCTAAAAATGCAGATCAGGACAAGATATTAGGTTTAAGCTATGGTGCTGATGATTATATTACAAAGCCTTTTAATCCATTGGAAGTGGTTGCTAGGGTGAAGGCACAACTGAGACGTTATAAAGAATATGATGGAAATACAGTTGATACAGATATAATTTATTATAAAGGGATTACTTTAGATCAAAAAAGCAAGCAAGTGAGTATTAATGGAAGTGAGATTAAGCTTACACCAACCGAATTTAAAATATTGGAAGTTTTGTTGCAGAGAAAAGGAGAAGTATTGAGCGGAGAGGAATTGTTTAAATTAATTTGGGAAGATGATTATTATTCAAAATCAACCAATACTGTTACCGTTCACATTCGAAATATAAGAGAAAAAATGGGTGATTCTTATGAAAAACCGGAATATATTAAAACAGTATGGGGGGTAGGCTATATCATTGAAGCGTAAGAAACTAAAAAAAAATTATTATATTATCGCATTTATAGTATATATACTCATACTGTTGTTTATTGATTTATACCTTGAAGGCAGTGTTGCAGAGTACTTTGTAAGAACAATACTTGATGATAGAGAAAAAGTGATTTTATATGGTGACTTTGAAGCTGTTAGAGGAACTTTTCGATGGGATAGATTAAGAGACATACTGACATTTATAGCTGTTGGAGGGTTTTTAATAGTGGAGATTAGCGCATACTTTGCTTCTAAAATATCCCGGGAGCATGAAAATAAGAGAGTAGTAGCCCAAATAGAGGAGAGACTTGGTCAGTTTCAAGATGGTAAAGAGCCTGCTGAGGCTCAAGAGTTAAAACCTATTGACGTGGAGATTAAATCAATTTTAAATGAAAAAGCAAGGATAGAACAGGAAAAGGGAATGGAAATCCAAAAGAAAAATGATTTGGTTACTTATCTAGCACATGACTTAAAAACACCGTTAACTAGTATTATTGGTTATTTGAATATTTTGGAGGAATCTGAAGTTCCGGAGGAAATTCGAAAAGAATATTTGGCAAGAGTTTTGGATAAAGCATACCATTTAGAGGGGTTGACCAATCAGTTTTTTGATATCACAAGATTTAATCTTCAAGAGATACCCTTAAACAAAACAGAAATAGACGGAAGGTTTTTCCTGCAGCAGATAACTGATGAACTTTATCCGTTATTTATACAAAAAAAGCTAGAAGTGGATTTAAATATACCAACAGATTTTAAAATATATGGTGATGGCAATCTTTTGGCAAGAGTTTTGAATAATCTTATGAAAAATGCTATCAGTTATAGTCATAAAAATTCTATTATTGTGATTACAGGCAAAGAGGATTCTGAAACAACTATTATAACTATAGAGAATGATGGGGACATCATATCTTCCCAAGAACTTAAATTAGTATTTGAAAAGTTCTATCGAAGGGATAAAGCGAGAGATCAATTATCAGGTTCAGGATTGGGGCTTGCTATTGCAAAAGAGATCGTTGAACGTCATGATGGGACATTAGAGGCCGAAAGCGTGAATGGTCATACTACATTTAGCATTAACTTACCAAAATCTTCATAAAATCTTTATAAATTCTATATAGAGTGTGAATAAACCTTTATCAAATCATTGATAGACTATGATTTGATAGAGGTTTATTTATTATTGGGGGAGGATTTAGAATGGAATTGAGGATTGATAAAGTAACAAAACAATTCAGGGATTTAAAGGCTGTAAATCATGTTGACCTAAATTTTACTCCAGGGATATGGGGGCTTTTAGGTCCGAATGGTGCTGGGAAAACAACTTTGATGAGAATGATGGTAGGAAACTTAAAGCCAAGTAAAGGAAAAATAACCTATAATGGTCATACAATCTCTAGTTTAGGTGGTAGATATTTGGATCAAATAGGATATTTGCCTCAGTATTTTGGATATGACAAGAATCAGACAGTAGGAGAATTTCTACATTATATAGGTTCTTTAAAGGATATCGACAAAGCTACAAGGCATAAACGCATTAAAGATTTATTGGAACAATTCAATCTATCTGATGTAAAATGCAAAAAAGTACAGAAGCTCTCTGGAGGAATGAAAAGAAGAGTAGGCATTTGCCAGGCTATGCTCAATGATCCAGATATATTGATTGTTGATGAACCGACAGCAGGACTTGATATTGAGGAGAGAAGAAGATTTCGTCAATATTTAGCAAAAATTAGTGAGCAAAAAATTGTCATTATTTCAACTCATATTGTATCGGATGTAGAATTTATTGCAAACTATCTCGTGCTGATGGAAAGCGGAACAATTATTGAATCAGGAGAAAGCCAGACCTTAATCAATTCCATTGAAGGCATGGTTTTTGAAACGGTGGTAAAAGACGAAGAAATATACATGTTAGAACAGAAATATTGCATTGTCAATTTTCATAATGAAGGGGATGGAAAGATAAGGATCCGATATATCGCGGATTTACCACTCAAAAATTCTAAGCTGGTGAAACCAAATTTGAATGATTTCTACCTTTCAAAGGTAAAGGGGGCAAAATAATGGATATATTTATTTCTGAACTAAAACGTCAAATGAGTGCAAAGAGATTTATATCCTATATTTTAATCTCTATTATTCTTGGAGGGCTGTGGGCTTGGTTTATTATAGGGGGGCGAACAGAAGGATTTATGATGACTGGTTGCTATAAAGGTCTTAAGGGTATTGAAGCTATAGAAGCTGCAGCCAAGGATAGAAATGCATATGCAGGAAAAATGACGGTTGATAATTTTCGAAGAAGTGGTGAAGTTTTCTTGAACTCCGTAAACGAAGAAAATGATATTGTAATGAATGATGAGTTATTGAAATTGGCAGTTTATGCTGACACCTTAATCATGCAAGATTATCGATTAAAAAAGATGTTTGGAGATACTAACCTTGAGTCATGGTTTTCCAGGGATTTTGCTTCTCATTTCTATGAAAATGAAAACTTATATTATCAAAACTTAATTGATAGAGGTACAAAAAATCAAGTAGAAAGAGAATTAGCTTTGGAAATATGGAACGAAGTAGAAAAGCCATATAAATACTATGGTGGATTTGAAGCATGGAGGGATGGTGCTGAACATATTCAGTTGTTTGGATTTGTGCTATTAATAGTGGTAGGATTTTTTTCAAGTGGAATTATTGCAAGAGATAAGGAATGTGGTTTAGATGAAATAATATCCACAACAAAATTAGGACGAAGAGGGCTATTATCTTCCAAACTCCTTATTCCAGTAATTATGGGATTCTTAATCTATACTGTAGGAATGGGAACGTATATAGCAATTTTAAAGCATTATCTTCCAGCCAATGCTCTTGAAACATCGGCTCAGGTATGGGCTACAACTATCCTACCTTATAATTTAGGTGAACTAATGGACAGGATGGTCTTATTTGGATTAATTGGAATACTTACAATTTCTGCATTCACCACTTTTGTGTCATCTAAATCAAAGAAGACTTCGACGGTAATGAGTATTACTGTTCTAGTTATTATTAGTGGATTTTTGTTGTCTGTAATGGGGACTTTAGACAATTATCCAATACTGAAAGCCATGAGTTTAATCTTACCAAGCAGCCTGGTATTTTCCTTCGCCAACTCAATGATGCCAGTAATCTCTATCCTTGGTAAAGCAATGTTTCTTTTTGAATTTAATCTATTCATTAGTATATTGATATTTTTTATGAGTTTGCTAATGACTTCATGGAATTATATCAGGAGGTAATGCTATGCTGTTTTTAGAAATGAAACGTCGTCTATGTACAAAATATGTACTGTTTTCCATAATGGGTATTTTGATTATAACTATAGGCTTGAATTTTATAATAGTAGATGATATAAAAGATATCACTCCTAGCTTACAGGAGGATGCTGTATATGAAGGAGATATCAAAGAAGAGAATCTTTTTGCATCATTAAAAAAAGTCCGGGATGAAAAATCAGAAGATAGACGTTATAGTTCGCAGGTGTTTATTATTAGCGGCCTTGTAAATAATTATCCCGGAGTTCTGTATACTGAAAACAAAATTGAGGACTATCCGGATAAATATGCGAAAGAGTTTTATCAATGTTGGAGAAATAAATTTGAAGTGTTACTAAAGAGACTTCCAACAAAAGAACAGCAAACTGCACTGACTAAATTGAATAAGGTGAAGATCCCGTTTGCTCAATATCCCGGTTATTATATTTATTTTACTGCTCTTGATAATATACAGATACTTTTTATAATTATTTTACTTCTAGTAACATTTTTTGCTTCAGAAACTTATTCGGAGAGCTTTGGAGACGAGAGCATGGAGATTATCAAAACTACAAAAGGCTATAAAAAGAATATGGCCATGCGAATTCTACCAGTAATTTTTTATGGGATTATACTGACACTGATAGCCACATTAGTGACAATAGGGATGATTAGCTCTAAAATAGGGCTTAATGCATTAAAAAGCAGCTTTAAGATGATTGCCTTATTCTCCTTTGGTAGCTTTTCTATAGGGGGAGCCGTTATAATTATGGTATTAGCAGAAATTCTTGGGATACTTGCTTTGTCAACTTTAATGGGATATATTTCTTTTAAATCAAAAAAGACAACCACAGCTATAATTTTAGGTGTTAGTCTAAGTGTGTTTTATATGATAGGAAGTAGAATTGTATCATCTTCAACAAATTTTATGAATTATTTGTTAAATGCAATCCCTATGGCAAGTTCATATATGTTGCCGAGTATAGCTAGTTTTTCTTTTGATTTCGGAATCTGGAAACCATACGCAATTATAATAGAAATTTCAATTGTATTCATATTATCTACCACAGCATTGGTTATTGCTATCAATAATAAGTGACAGCAACAACACAAGGGGACAGTTCTATTGTGCACTTTTAAAAGTGCACAATAGAACCGTCCCCTTGTGTTTGATAGGCCTTGCTACGGTGGATGCAATTAATAAACTAACGTCCAGTATTATCAAGAGGTTTTGGATGCTAAAGATGCTATAGACAGATTAGAACTGGAAAATCAGCAAGCAGATCAAGATAATACAAGTGCACAGGGCGATTCAACAGACAGAAACAATATAGAGGATACCGGTATGGAAATAATAGAATCCGTGAATGGAAGCCCCGGAACAGGAGATGGCGGCATAGCATATATCTTAATAGCCTTTATAATAGCATTGGGCATAGGCGTATACATAATTACAAACACCAAGATTTCAGCCCATGATAAAAAGTAGATCAAAAAATAACCAAGCAAAATCAAAAGGGGATACACTCTTTTGATTTTGCTGTTAAAATACAGGAGGGTAAACCATGAGAAATAGATTACTGGCTTCAGCTTTGATTGTAGTTATCATTTTGTCATTGTTTACAGGGTGTAAAATAGAATCTGTCGACCAGTACCACAGATCAGACCAAGCAGGGCAAAGGATTGACCAACAAGGCAAACCGAATGTTGAGCCGGATAAGGCAGAACCTGCCAAAACATTGATATCAAAACACCAACAACAAGACGGGGAGGAGCAGCCCCCTCTTGATAGCAAAACAAATCAAAAGGATAAGCAGGAAACAAAAACACAAAAGGATGGGCAGGACACAAACAGCCGGAATAAAAACAAAGAGCAAAATGCTAAAGACATACATACAGGCGAAAAGCCAACTCAAGAGACCGGCACAAAACAAGCATTGCAGCCAAAGGCAAAACAGAGCCTAAAAAAAGAGGTCAAATCCAACCCCCCTCAGCAAACGGAATCTAAAAAACAACAGCCCAAACCCCAAAAGCATGTGACCTTGACTATAAAATGTCATACTATATTAAAAAATAGGGATAAGCTGGATCCTGCTTTAAACAGTGAAAGATTTGTTCCTTCTGATGGTGTCATATTGAAAAAAACCAAATTCGAGTTAAAGGATGGAGAGACAGTATTCGATATTCTGGTAAAGGCTACCAGGAAATATAGGATACATATGCAATACCAGGGTGCGGACAAAAACCAATACGGGAGTGTATATGTACAGGGAATAAACAACTTATATGAATTCAGCTGCGGAGAACTGAGCGGATGGATGTACTGTGTTAACGGACGGTATCCTAATTACGGCTGCAGCTTATATAAGCTGAAGGAGGGAGACGATATCCAATGGAACTATACCTGTGATTTAGGCAGGGATCTAGGAGTAAAATGGTTAGATAAATAACAATAGGTGGGAAAGTCATGAGAGCATTTGAAGCATATCATCCAATTGTATTATTTGTATATTTTACCGCAGTTATTGTGTTTTCCATGTTTTACATGCATCCTGTTTATTTAAGCATATCCCTTTGTGCATCCATAATGCTGTCCTTTGTTTTAAACGGAAGGCGTGCATTCAAAAATACTTTGCTGTTTGCATTGCCCATGTTTTTGATAATAGCCGTATGTAACCCTTTGTTTAGCCATAAAGGAGTAACACCTTTGTTCTATATAGACTACAACCCTATAACTTTAGAGGCCATCATGTACGGATTAGCTATGGCAGCTATGATAATGACAGTGATATTTTGGTTCAGCTCCTATAACGCCGTTATGACTACCGATAAATTCATATGTTTATTTGGAAGCTTTATTCCCTCCATCGCCCTTATAATATCCATGACTTTGAGGCTGGTGCCTAAATTCAAAGAACAGACAAAGCGGATATCCAATTCCCAGAAAGCTATAGGTATGTATATAACCACCGGCAATATACTGCAGAGGGCAAAGAGCGGCCTCAGGATTCTTTCCATATTGATAACCTGGGCGTTGGAAAATGCAATAGACACGGCTGATTCAATGAAAGCCAGGGGATACGGCCTTAAAGGACGCTCCAGCTTTTCTTTGTTTAAATTTGAAAAAAGAGACGGTATTTTGCTAGGCATTATAGCAGCATTGGTTTCTGTGAATATATTAGGAGAGATACTGAATTATTCCCATTTTGATTATTACCCATATATAACGGACATAGATATTTCTTGGACCGGAATGATGTTTTACCTATCATATTTAATACTGATGATACTGCCTGCTGCAATAGAGATAAAGGAGGAAATCAAATGGCGCTTATTGATGTCAAAAATCTGAGCTTTACATATCCCATGGAGAACAAAAAAGCGTTGGATGATCTAAATATTTCAATAGAACAGGGGGAATTCGTAGTTATATGCGGGAGCACAGGGTGCGGGAAGAGCACATTTTTAAAACATCTAAAGAGAGAGTTGACCCCCCACGGCAAAACAGAGGGACATATACTGTACAGGGGCAGAGACATAAAAGAGCTGGATAGGCGGGCAGCCGCATGTGAGATAGGATTCGTAATGCAGAACCCGGACAACCAAGTTGTGACTGACAAGGTATGGCATGAGCTGGCCTTTGGGCTGGAAAATCTGGGCATAAAGACCCCTGTCATAAGGCGAAGGGTGGCAGAGATGGCAAGTTTTTTCGGCATTCAGGAATGGTTCAGGAAAAAGACCAGCGATTTATCAGGAGGGCAAAAACAGCTTTTAAATCTGGCATCCATCATGGTGATGAATCCTAGGGTACTAGTGCTGGACGAGCCTACATCCCAGCTGGATCCTATTGCAGCATCAGAATTCATCGATACCCTATCCAAGATAAACAAAGAGCTGTCCCTCACCATAGTGCTGGTGGAGCATAGATTAGAAAAAGTATTCCCTATAGCAGATAAAGCTGTGGTGATGGATAAGGGGAGGATAACATACTGTGATACACCTAGAAACGTGGGCAAAAAATTGGCACAAGATCAATATAAAAAGAACAACGTTATGCTGTGGGGTATGCCGGCAGCGGTCAGGGTATACAGCCAGATCAGGACAGGGGGGGAATGTCCTTTGACCGTTCGAGAGGGAAGACAATGGTTGGCAAAAAATTTTGACAGCCACATCAGCAGAATAAACGCAAATAAAAAAGTAAAACAGCCTTCCCGTTCAGTTGCGGTGGAGCTGAAGGATGTCTGGTTCCGATATCAAAGGCAGTTACCTGATGTATTGAGAGGGGTATGGCTCAAGGCATATAAAGGAGAGATTTTCAGTATATTAGGGGGAAACGGGACAGGCAAGACTACTGCATTAGGGGTTATAGCAGGTATTTATAAGGCCTATCGGGGAAAAGTTTTGATAAAGGCTAAAAAAATAAATTCGTATACAGACACCCGGCTATACCGGAACAAATTAGCCATGCTGCCCCAAAACCCTCAAACCATGTTTGTAAAAGACACAGTACAAGACGAGCTAAAAGAAGTGATAAGGATAAACAAATACGATAAACACGAGGCAAAACAAGAGTTTGATGCTGTAGTGGACCAATTGAACTTATCCCAACTCCTACGAAAACACCCATACGACTTGAGCGGTGGGGAACAGCAAAAAACAGCCTTTGCAAAGATATTGTTGTTGAGGCCCAAAATAATTTTGTTAGATGAACCCACAAAAGGGATAGATGCGTATTCTAAAGCGGTGCTGGCAGATATTTTATACAAACTCAAATCAAAAGGAGTGGCTATAATAATAGTAACCCATGATATAGAGTTTTCAGCAGAGCATTCCGATAGATGTGCCTTGTTTTTTGATGGAAATATCGTATCTGAAGACGATCCTGTTACATTTTTTAGCCACAACAGCTTTTACACTACAGCTGCAAATAGGATGTCCAGATATATATTTGAAAATGCGGTAACATGTCAGGATGTGATAAAGTTATGCAAACTGAACAAAAAACGAGTGATATGAAAATGGGCAGAGCAACAGGCAAAAGACTGAAGAAACTGTTGTCAGCGATAATTATATTCATTGCAATACCGGCTGTGATAGCCGTTGGAGTGGTGCTGTTTAAAGATAGGAAATATAACCTGATATCCATGATAATAGCATTTTTGTCCTGTGTGCCGTTTTTTTTGCTGTTTAAAAAGAGAAAGCCCCAAGCCCGTGAAATAATTTGCATAGCTGTTATGTCCGCCATATCAGTTGCAGGCAGACTGGTGTTTGCCATGCTGCCCGGCTTTAAACCGGTTACTGCCATAACCGCCATAACAGGTATTGCATTCGGACCGGAAGTAGGTTTTTTGACAGGGGCTATATCTGCTATTGTATCCAATATGTTCTTCGGCCAGGGTCCATGGACACCTTTTCAAATGATGTCTTGGGGGATACTGGGCTTTATTGCAGGGCTGCTGGCTCGAGCCGGCATAATGGAAAACAAGATTGTATTATCCATATATGGAGTGGTCTCAGGCATATTATACTCATTGATGATGGATATATGGTTTGTAATATCTATTGACGGTCTCTTTACTTGGGACAGATACATTATAGCTATAGCGTCGGCGGTACCATTCATGATAGTATACTCTGTCTCCAATGTGGTATTTCTGTTGGTGCTATCTGAACCTATAGGTAAAAAACTGAAAAGGGTTAAAACAAAATACGGATTGATGCAGTAGATCCACTCAATCTACTCTGATCCCATGCACTACCAGCCTTGCATCCTTGTACTCATAGCTGCAGGTGGACAAGGTTATTATATTTTCATTTCCGGTAAAGTCCGGTTGTGATGGGAAAAGGGACCTTTTTTTCATCCTGTTTAAAAAATCCACAAAATCCTGTGGGGATGCAAAACAAATTTGCAAATAATCTGTATCCTCACCGCTAGTCACATATGCAGAGAAAACCTGATAGCGATGTTCTTTTCCTCCTATATCCAAATGAATGTACCTGTGATCTTCCCAAAACTCCTGTTTTTTAAACCGGTTCAGAGGCTCAAACATGGTGCCGTCCTTCATATTGTGACCATATATGATTATATTTTTATGCTGATCAGGCCGGACCCTATAATCCATAAATATCGCCCCATGCTTGTCCTGTTCCCCCTTTATATCGTGGTTTAAATAATAATCATTATCTTCTCCCTGTACCACAGGAAAATCTATCCCTGTTTCGGGTATCTGTATCCATCCTATGATATTGCCGTTTATTTTTTTTAATTCAATAGTATCTTTATCCTCATGATAAGACCGGGATATATCCCGATACATATTTTGAGTTTTTACACCGCTATAAAAATAATCTATGATCATATATGAAGAAAAAATAAGCACAACTACACATATTATCAATATTATCTTTCTCATGAATATCAGACCTCTAACGAATTATTAAGCAGGAATATAAGATCTATATCAATAAAACAGCTATACCCGAAGTATATGATACCTTCCGTGCTCCGCAATCTGCCGCACTATATTATAATGAATACTCAATGTATAGTGCGGCACATTAGTCGCATCTACAGGCATCATATACTCCCTGAATTAAGTTTAGGTTTAAATTCTCGAACAGGAACTTATATCATGAATATTCGGTTAGAATAACCTTCATAGTTTTCTCCGAATATTCATTGCATGAACGTTCTTCTATATATAAGTTCCGTGGGTATATGATACCTTATTACCTTCTATCCCCCATAAAAAACAATGCCAACGTATCCGGACCGGAGTGAGAACCTATCCCGGGACCTACATGATTTATGATAAACTTTTTAACCTTATGATCTTTCAAAATTGTTTCCTTTAGCCGCTTTGCATCCTCAATGCAATCCCCATGGCTGATGGCTACAACCTGTTTTTCCGGATTCACCGCTTTTTCCCTAAACATATCCGCCAAAGCCTTGATAGATTTTCTTCTCCCTTTAACCCTGGTTACAGGGATCAGCCTTCCCTCATGGTCAACATGTAAAATCGGCTTTATATTGAGCAATGTGCCTAAAGTGGCGGCTACAGAGGACACTCTTCCACCTCTCTTGAGATGATTTAAATCACTTACAGTAAACCAATGATTTACTTTTAACTTGTTGTTTTCTATCCAATCCACTATCTCTTCCTTTAAACATCCCCGGTTCAGCATATCGTAAGCATAATGAACTATCAGCCCTTCCCCCAGAGAGGCACTCTTTGTATCTATGATAGTTATATCAGCATTCTTGAATTTTTCCATCACTGCGTTTTTTGCTATATGGGCACTGTTGACAGAACCGCTGAGGGCGGAAGAAAAGCCTATGTATATGATGGGATTTCCTTTGCTCACATACTTTTCAAAGACTTGAGTAAAGGCAGGAGAGGTTATCTGAGATGTAGAAGGAAGTTCTCCATCTCTCACAGCATTATAAAATTCGTCATACTTCAGGGTCTGTCCTAAATCGTCCTGAAATTCTTTTCCTTTGAAATAAACATTCAAACCTAATACCTCAATATTATTTTCCTGAACGAATTCTATAGGCAGATCGCTACAGGAATCTGTTATTATCACAGGTTTCATAGATTCCCTCCTTCAAAGGGTTATTTTACATACATTAGATACCATTAACGTGTTTTCATTATTATACCATAAAAGGGTAGGAACTATTTGTAGAGATACAAACTATTTTGTCCCAGCCATCAGCAATATAAATCTATTTTTTTGTGCTTTAATCGAAAAAATACGATATAATTGTATAGGATATTTTTAATATATAAATAATGGTTACCATAAACCCTAAAAGGGTATAAAACTATAAAATACAAAGATAATGGAGGTAGAAAATATGCTTGAAATACGAAACCTTACAGTGGGTATAGATGACAACATACTCCTTCAAGATATAAATATGTGTATACCTGATGGAGAAACCCACATATTGATGGGTCCCAATGGTTCAGGTAAGAGTACCTTGATAAAGACCATAATGGGAATGTCGGGACCTGAGGTCATGGAAGGCAAAATAATATTCCGCGGCACAGACATAACGGATATGGACATAGACCAAAGAGCAAAGCTGGGCATAGGCATAGCCCTGCAGAACCCGCCTTCAGTGCCGGAAATAACCCTGGCGGGCATAACTGACAAAATAGTAAGCTGCAACGGCAAAGTGGACAGGGATCGGTTGGCAGAACAGCTCAATTGCGGATATCTTATGGATAGAGGCCTGAACCACAACCTTTCCGGAGGCGAGAGAAAACGAAGTGAATTGTTCCAGCTGATGGTTCAAAATCCCAAGCTGGTGATGATAGACGAGCCGGAAGCAGGTGTTGACTTGGACAACCTGGTGATAGTGGGTAATGCCCTGAAGGAGCTGTTAAAAGGAGGAAAGATAAAATCTAGGATAACATCCGGACTCATGATAACCCATACCGGAAACATATTGGAATATGTAAACGCTGATAAAGGATATATACTGATGGATAAAACCATACTATGCAGCGGAAACCCTAGAGACTTGTTTGAAACTATATCAAAGTATGGCTATGAGAGGTGTTGTGAATGCAATCTACAGACAAATTAATTCAGATAAATCAAGAACTGAACAAAAGAGCCCAACAGGCAAAGGATAAAAAGGCTAAATACGGCGATGACCTGGATATGGATAAATTCATATTCCCGGAAGAGAAGGAAGGAGTAGATACTTTAAGTGATCTCCCCCAGAGAATAAAAGAAGCATCGTTGCTGGCAGGAGTGGACACAGAGGAAACCAACCGTTCCGCTTCCTACTTCCAGCAGGACGATTCAGTGCTGTACCAGAGGGTAAAACAAGCCTATGGTGGCAAAGTAGAGCTTATGAGCATAGAGGATGCACTGCAAAAACATGACTGGCTGGTAGACTACTGGTGGAAAAACGTAGATGTGGGTGCTGATAAATATACAGCATATGCACACCTGTACCAGAAAGGCGGTTACTTTATCAGGATACTGCCTGGAGCAAAGGTAGATATCCCCATCCAGGCCTGCCTGCTGATGTCGGAAACCGATGCCAGCCAGAGAGTGCACAATATCATAATAGCTGAAGAGGGCAGCCAGGCCGAGATAATAACGGGATGCAGCGTAAGCAAGGATCTCCCTTCCGGGCTGCATGTAGGCATATCGGAATTCTATGTAAAAAAGAATGCCTCCCTCACCTTCACAATGGTGCACAACTGGTCTAAAGGATTTCACGTGAGACCTAGGACAGGGGCACATATAGAAGAGGGTGGAAAGTTTATAAACAACTATATACTATTAAAACCGGTAAAATCGTTGCAGACCAACCCTAAAGCAGTGTTAAAAGGTGAAGGTGCAACTTGCAGGTTCAACAGCATAATATACGGATGCGAGGATTCAAAGCTGGACGTAGGGTCTGTGATTCAGCTGGAAGGTGACCATACCAGCGGGGAAGCCATCAGTAGAGCAGCAGGAGTGGATTCTTCCAAGGTGGTAATGAGGGGAAACCTCATAGCAAAGAGCAATACATCCAAAGCTCACCTGGAATGCAAGGGTATGCTGCTTTCTAACGATGCGTTGATACATGCCATACCTGAACTGTATTCAGACGGCTCCCCCAAGGCAGATCTGACACACGAAGCCGCAGTAGGCCCTATAAACAGGGAAGCTATAGAATACTTGATGGCTAGAGGGCTGTCAGAAGAAGAGGCTACTTCTGCCATAATAAGCGGATTTATGAAATTTGGAATAAGCGGACTCCCCCCTGCACTGGAAGCCATGGTAGAAAATACTGTATCTTCCATCTCCAAAGGAGGCTTTTAACAAATTTTTACTGAAAAATGTTTAAATTTGGAGAGAAATAATATATAATGGAATACAGTGTTAATTTGTAAAAAGGGGAGAATTTGAAGATGGAGTTACGAGAGTTCTTTGCAATAGTGAGAAAGAGGATGTGGATAATCACCCTACTGGTAATAGTGGCAGTGATAACCAGCTTTATCTTGAGCGCTTTTGTGGTGGACAAGATATATTCCAGCAGCACATCCCTCATTCTTGTAAAAGAGAGTTCTGAACAAACACCTATAGAATATAACGACATACTGCTAAACCAAAGGCTGGTAAAGACATATTCCGAGGTGATAAAGAGCAGGAGCGTTTTGCAAAAAGTGACAGAGCAACTGCATCTTCCCATGACTGTAGAAGAGCTGAGCGAAAAGATAAGCGTAGAATCGGTAAACGATACCGAGATAATAAAGATAACAGTGGAGGACAAAGATCCGAGGTTGGCTGCCAGCATAGCGAACACCTCGGCCTCCATATTCATGGATGAGATAGTCAAGCTTTTAAAGATGGAAAATGTGCAGATAATAGACCATGCACAGATACCCAAAGAACCCGTGAGACCCAGAGTCAAGCTTACGGTAGCAGTATCATTTTTTATAGCATTGATGGCAGGATTGGGAGTAGTGTTTTTGATAGAGTATATGGACAATACCATAAAGACCCCAGATGATGTAAAGAACTATCTCGACCTGCCGGTGCTCGGGACGATACCCGAGGTAGTGGAGAGATAGAGGAGGGTAATGATGAGGAGCAGCAGAGCTATAATAACGCTTAAAAACAAAAAATCGCCTGTATCAGAAGCGTACAGGACGCTTATGACCAACCTTGAGTTTTCCAACCTGGACGGAGGATTAAAGACAATAATAGTCACCAGCACCGAGCCGGGAGAAGGAAAGAGCACAACGCTTACAAATCTGGCTATAGCCATGGCAGAGCAGGACAAAAGGATTGCTTTGATAGATGCCGACATGAGAAAGTCTGTTATTCATAGAATGTTTGGCATTCCAAACATGAAAGGCCTTACAAACATACTCTTGGAGGGAATAGACTACAAGGAAGTGACCAATACCATACAAGGATTGGACAACCTGGATATAATAACAAGCGGCACAAAGCCACCTAACCCGGTGGAGATACTAGGATCCCAGAGGATGAAGGATTTTTTGGAGATGCTAGAATCAGAGTATGACATGATACTGATAGATGTACCTCCTATCTTACCTGTGGCAGATGCATCAGTGGTGGCAAGCTATGTAGATGGAGTAGTGCTGGTGATAGGGTACGGGCAGATATCAGTAGAAGCAGCAGCCCAGGCAAAAGAACAGCTGGAAAAGGTTAATGCTAAAACTTTGGGAGTAGTGTTGAACAAGGTTCCTGTGGATCAGAAAGACTATTATTACTATTACTACTATTATGATAAAGAGACAGGGAGCAAAAAAAAGAAAAGAAGG